>CAZKCK010000005.1:0-39353 GCA_964550695.1 uncultured Bacteroidales bacterium
TACGGCCATCTGCTTCAAAATCCAATGAATCAATGTTTCCCTGCAATTCAGGGTCATTGAATAACCTTGCCTTGCCATTCAGATTTATTAATTGCCGTGCCAGTTCAGTGCGGTTATTTGAATAGGCATTGGGCCACAGGTGAACATAAATAAAATGCAGGGTATCAGGTGAATTGTTAATGTAAGTAACAATCCCGGAAGCATTTAATTCATGGAATTTGTCGTTCAGTGTTACCTGAATTATGTAGTTCACTTCCTGCTGGAAGTATTCCTGTGCGGCCAACTTTGTTTGTGGCCCGATGATTATCAGACCAGCAAACAAAACATGGCAAAACATGCATTTGCGTAAAAGTATAGTTGATTTACATAATAACATGCTTCTACTTTGCAATGAATCAGATGATAAAACAGGCATCAGGTCAGGAGACCCGAGTTGTTTAAAGTAAAATAATCAACAGGATAATAAGTAAAAGAGTACCACCGCTGATTACAATTACTCCACCGTTTTTCCGTACGTTTTCTTTGTTTTCCTTTACTTCTTTTCTCAGTTCGCGCCGTTCGGCAGAAGTCATTTTTGATTTATCCATACTGCGGATTTCTTTGATACGGTTGTTTGACCGGTTCACTTCTTCGGTTGCTAATTTTTTCTCAGTTGTTACCGGAGCTTTTGTTTTCACATCAGTGTTTTCTGCAAATGATGAGGTTGCCCCCATAGTGAAAATCATTAAGATAGCAATAAAAATAGTCTTTCTCATGGTGTAATTTTTTAGGTAAATTAAAAAAATAAAGGTACCATGAGCTGGCTCCTTAGGTGTTACACAATTATGTAATATTGTTATATAATTACCACACCAACTGACGGATCAACAAAATCAAAAGAATTAAAAATATTACTTTTGCAAACAACAAAACAGAAAAAATATTGAAACCGACAATTAATAATCCTATAGAACGGATATTCATCCAACATTGGTTAGAACTTAAACCATACAAAAAACAAGTATCAACGGATAATTTTTACCTGAAGGTATGCAACAAGGTAAAACAGGCCATTTTGACCAACAATCAATCATTTGTACTGCAAATATATCTGGATAAGGAAGAATTAAATACTTTATCGTGCTTTCTTACCTCTTATCTGGAGGATGTTATTTCAGATACCAATATATGGAATGCATTTATTAAGCATCATACCGAACTATACCATAAGCCTTTGCCATTTTTTGATGTCGGCGAATATTACGAAGATGAGATTAACTTACAGGATGTTTGTTTCTTGCTATGGTATTTTTTAAACACCATTCAGCTTGAAAAATTCATTTCACCATTTAACGATTTTATTGTTACAACCGCCCGAAAAGTGTATGATGTATTTGATGAAGCCTGGGATGCGTCGCCCAAAAATGAGGTTTTAAACACATACTATACAATCGATGAAAAGGAAACTGACTTTTACAAAGCCCGTCACCTGATCGACAATATTCTATTTAATTCGTATCTGTTTTATTCTGACACCTTGCGTGAACTTCGTGACGGGGAACAGAAAATTATAAATGAAAATTTGCAGAATCACAAGCTGTTGACCTTATTAAATGAAAACAGGGATCACACGCTTCATCATGAACATACAAGGCTACTGGGATTAAGAGGCAAAGAATGGACATCAAAAATATTGGGGAAAAATCATCTTTTGTATGCTGACTTTCCAAATATATCAGAAAAGATACGGGGGTATTTCCAGTACAAAGGGCAGGACCACAATGATATTTATATTGAACATATTGCTTCCGGCAAGAAATTCAATCTAACCAAGAAATCCTTTGACCATTCCCATGAATTAAAAGACATTGATACTATTATGTTTATGGGAATTGTACGGTGGAGGAACGAGTGGTGGTTTTCAGGAGTGTATTTTCAGAAAGCGTTTAATGCCGATTTAATTCTGGATGAAAAAAACTCAATGGAAAGCAGAATGGCTGTGAATTTCTTAGACCATCAGGAAAAAGATGTTGGCGAATTACTGGAGAAACAATTCATTGCTTTCAAGGATTTTACAAATGGTCATCAAATTGAATTTGTTGAATCTGATAAAATTAATGATTTCATAAAAAAGTATATAGCGCATTTTAACGATTCACTTAAACTGCCAAAGGAAGAATATGAAAAGGCGAGTCAACGGGCCAGAGCTGACGGTTTCTTTGGAGGAGAAGAAATATTGCAGGATTTTCCGAAAGTTGCTGAAAGTGGTTTGATCTTTTTTAACCCAAATAGTGGAGCAGAAATTGCTTTAGAAGTTAACAGTGCGTTCCCTTTACCCAACAACCCGTTCTTTAATAAAAATGATAGTGAAGACCATGTATTGAGATTATTTATGGCCGAGGGATTGTCAAAAGAGTTGGCAATGTTTTGTGTAGATAATTGTAAATCAGCATTGCCATTTTTTAATGAGAAAGAAGGAAAATTGTTTCTGGCTGATATTGACTTCCTGCTACGCTTCTGGAAAAAGAATGGCTATTTTTCAAAACCATCTATAACTTTTACGGGCAATTCAGAATAAATATAAATAATGTGTAGTACGCTTCCGGGTATGCACACTTAAAAATACAGTTATATAAACCTCATTTCCACCTCTTTCAAAAATTTATCCTCGAGCAGGCGCGCAATGCGTTTGACAACAGTACGGCGTATTTCGAGCTCTACAGGCAGATTGGGATCCTGATGTGCAATATTGATTCGGGTTCCAATAATAAAATGAATCTCATCACTTTCCAGAAAAAATTTCACAATCTGATCTGCCGGGCCTTTGCCAAGCTTTGTATTGTTGGAGTAGGTTTTCAGGATTTCATTTACCTTTCCGAGCGTAAGAATGCCCTCAGTTATCAGGTCGATACCGGGCATATAAGAGATGGGTGGCAGGTCAGGGTCTTCAAAATCAAATGAATCGGTGATTTCAAGTTTCAACTCACGGGCAATAATATCACCGGTGGTGGCACCACACAATACTTTTTTCCCTTCAAAAGTTTTTACGGCAGCACCATATTCTGCATCTCTCGAATCTTCGAAAGGAGGACCGGTACAGAGCAGCATCAAACGTGGTTTCCTGAAATAGATTACGGCACAACTGGTGTCGTCCTTGCTGCGGTAACCGTCATTCATATGCGCATAAGCAGTAATCTTGGTTGCCAGACGGGCTGCGGATATACCGGGTTCATTGATGATCAGGTTTTTGGCAAATTCCTCCACATTGTCACGACCCCAGCCAAACAGGTACCTGTCAGACCCCATACCCGATTGAGCCACACCATCCGAAATAAAGATGATACGGTCTTCCTTGCGGGGATAATACATGCAGGTCCTGAGCTCCTTGCCCCTGTTCTTTTCGCTTTCGAGCACCACATGCGCCCAGTTGGGATCCATAGCTTCAGGGCCCCGCAGCACCATACACTGGGGGTTATCGTATTCCAGAATGCGAGTTTCGCCATCAGCCTCAATATCAACAATGGTAAAGGTTGAGTAACTGATTTTACGTTCACTGCACACCGGCAGGGTATTCATGATGATGTCGGCAGTAACCTTCACATCTTTATGCTCTTCGGTAAAATTGAGGGCCATTGTGGCGGTAAGGGTAGCCAGCACATTGGCTTTAACCCCGTGACCCAGCCCATCGCTGAGAACGGCAATGATGCGGCCTTCTTCCTTTATTTTACGGGAAACAAAAACATCACCACAAATTTTTTCACCTTCATGATTGATTTGTTGGCAGTTAACCTCAATATAAAATTTTTCATCCATGCTGTATGCTGCCAGGGTTAATTTTCATTCGGTTTTTTTTCGGGTGCATACGATTGAATAATTGAATTGAGTCTTCTTTCGGTTTTAGAAGCTCCTTCACCCAACAGGAAACCAATCTTCTGAACCATTTCCAGGTTTTCTTCAATGGCTTCATTGATACGTGTAAGTATCTGTTCCTTGCGAACCTCAGGTACATACATATCACGGACTACAGCACCCACAATTTTATTTTTGCGAATGGTGAAGATGGAAACATTGAGCATACTATCGTTGTAGCGTGTATCTTTATTTGTAACATCTTCATCATTTTTAAGCACATACGAAAACATATTGTAGAAATTGTAAGGGAGCAAGGTTTTCAAATCAGCACCCACCAGGCCGGGGATCACTTCATCAATCATTTTGGCATCTTCGCCCAACGTTTCGATAAAGGTTTTATTGGCTTGCACAATTTTCAGGTTTTCATCAACAATTACAATTCCGGAAGTAAGTTTCTGCAACATGGATGAAACAATCTCATTGGCTTCCTGCGAAGTCTGTTGCTCACGCCGGGCAAGCTTTTCAGAATCTTTCAGCGCTACTTCGGTTTTCGCTAGCTTTTCATTTGTTGTCTTCAAAGTACGTATATACTCATTCTGGTTCCGCAGGTTATACGTAAGGCACATCTCAGGTTTGGCAAGGCCTTTGGCAACAGCCACTGCAAAATCGCGGCAGGAATCATATCCGCAGGCACCGCAACCCAGATGCGAGTGTTCTTCAGATTTGCCAATCACCTTCAGAATTTCAGATATTTTTTCGTCAGGAGGCATGGGTATACGTTGGTCGTTGGGCGAATACTGACAGGAAAAATCTAGATCAGCATACAAATTCATGTTTTCATTCCATTCATCCTGATTAAATGATTTTAGCCGCTTATTGGCATAATCAACAGCATATGAACGTCTCAGGTATTTTTCGCCACAACTTGAGGTACCGGGTCCCATCAGGCAGCCATGACAATAAAAAATATTAAAATGCCTCCGTATGAGCTCGGTATACTTTTTAAACTCCCTTACTGAATCCATAAAATTTTCAGTGCCTTCAACAGTGGTCACTTCACCATTGAGGATGCTTTCATCAATATTCACAGCCTGAAGCAGTCCGTTGCTGATTGGGAAAAGGGATCCAAGATGACCAATTGGTCCGTCAAATTCAGAAAATTCCTGAGTTTGCTCTACAATTCCGTGATTGGCAAACAATTGACGTAACTCAATAAAGGTAATCACAGCATCAATTCGTGCATCGCATGAAAGCCTGGTGGTTTCGCATTTGGCCGAAATACAGGGGCCGATGTACACAACCCTGATATGCTCACCATATTTTTTACGCACCACTTTGGCCGCGGCCACCATTGGTGAAACGATAGGTGCAAGGTTATCGACAAGTTCGGGATGAAAATATTCGATATACGCTGAAAGTGTCGGACAAAGTGAGGTGATGTAATATTTACCCCTAAAATTTCCCAGAAGTTCCTTGTAAGCTGACGCAATGAGATCAGCACCAAAAGAAACTTCATTTACGTATTGAAATCCAAGTGTACGAAGCATTGAAACAAACTTACGGTAATCGGAAATATCAGTAAATTCTCCGGCAATACTTGGCGCCACAATGGCTACAACCTGCTGGCCTGAATCGAGAAAGGCCTGAACGTTTTCGACTGAACTGGTATAGGTGAGGGCTGCCGGAGAACATACAGCAAGGCAATCGCCACAACCGATACAACGGTTATGCATCACGAGAGGGTAATCATCATTCACCCTTACGGCGATAGCCTTTACCGGGCATACCCTGACACATGCGTAACAACGCTTGCACAAATCCCGGTCGAGTTCAATTATTTGCATTGTATTTCAATATCTCAGTAACATTATACTTTAAAATAATCAGTAAGCAGCCTGATGGCCATTTCGGTATCAACATGCTCATATATCTTATCGGCAATTTTCAGAATCGGACCCCGGTCGCAATTTGAAAAACAGTGATTTCCGTGATAAAAGACCTTATCACGCAGCCGTTTTTCTTTCAGCCATTCATCAATCACTTTTACAGTAATTTTGTTACCACGTGAAAAACAAGAACTTCCAAGACAGATCACCAATTCAACTTTTTGTTCCATTCAAAATTTTACTGTTTAATGAAAGTAAAACAATTTTCCCCGGTTTAACCGGTCAGATTCTTGTCAAAAATAAAACAATTTCTTTTGCAAAACCTTAAACCACCTTCGTGATGCAATTTAAACTGTTTATAAATTTCAAACTTTGCAAAGCCCAACATTAACATAAAAATCACATATACAAGAACATACAAAATTTATAAGACAATTTCGTATCATAAAAAGTCTCCAATATTATTGTTAAACAAATAACAATGTTATTTTTGTAACAGGGTTTTTAAGAAAAATGCCTAATTTAGACGGCTAATGATCGCAAACCCCAAAGTCTGAAATCAAACTTATGGAAGCCATTGATAAAATACTTGACCGATATCCGGATGCCGGCAAAGACGCACTGATTCCTATACTTCAGGACATTCAGAATGAAATGAACTACCTTACAGAGGAAGCCATTATAAAGACCGGCAGGTATTTACAAATACCAACGAGCCGCATTTACTCGATTGCTACGTTTTATGATCAGTTCCGGTTCTCACCACAGGGCAAAAAGCATATCAGGATATGCAGGGGTACCGCTTGCCATGTAATGGGTTCACTGGCTGATATTAATGAAGTTACGAAACAACTCGGGGTGGCTCACGGGCAGACATCTAAAAACGGACTATTCAGTCTTGAAGTGGTTCAGTGCATGGGGGCATGTGGTCTGGCCCCAGTTGTATCGGTTAACGGAGATTTTTACGATAAGGTGAATCCCGAAAAAATGAGAAGGATTATTGAAACACACAGGAATGAGGAGGAAAATAAATGATATCAGACACAAAAAAATATCGTAATCCCCTTATTTCGGGAGTTTTGCTCAGCAATTCAATAGATAAACCCCGGCTGATTGAAGAAAAACTGAGTTTATTGCGCCGCGAAAAAGTTGAAAAGCCGGTTATTTATATTGGAGCCGGAACCTGTGGCGTAATTGCCGGGGCGCGCCAAACCCTTGAAATGGTAAATTTATATCTGGCTGATCACCGGATTAAGGCGGAAGTGATAGAAGTTGGCTGTATCGGACTCTGCTCAGCCGAACCGCTTGTGGATGTTCAGCTTCCGGGAAAAAACAGGGTTTCGTTTAAAAATATTCTTGCTGAAAAAGTATACAGCCTGCTTGATGCAACTTTCAACAACACAGTATATGCCGAAGAAGTTTTATACCAGTTTCCGAGTAAAAACATGGTTCCATGGGAAGGTGTAAAGTTTAATACTGAAATTCCGTTTTTTGCTTTGCAGAAACGGCTTGTGCTTGAAAACTGCGGAATTATTGATCCTACAAATATTGAAGAGTATATAGCGCGGGGCGGATATAAAGCATTTGTAAAGGCTATTAACAATTATTCGAGTCCCGAAATATGCAACCTGATTGAGGCCAGCGGATTACGCGGCAGAGGGGGTGGTGGTTACAGCACCGGAACCAAATGGAAAACTGCGCTTGGTACACAAAGTGACCAGAAATACCTGATATGCAATGCTGATGAGAGCGATCCGGGGGCATTTATGGACCGGGCTGTTATTGAAGGCGACCCGCATAAACTTATTGAAGGTATGGCCATTGCGGCTTATGCAATCGGCGCAAGCAAGGCTTACATTTACATTCGTGCTGAATACACGCAGGCATATAAATGCCTTGAAAAAGCAGTTCAGCAAGCAAAGGAATACGGACTTACAGGAAACAATATTTTCGATAGCGGTTTCAATTTTTACCTGAATATCAGAATTGGTGCAGGAGCATTTGTATGTGGTGAAGAAACTGCACTGATTAACAGCATTGAAGGAAAACGGGGGACTCCGGAACCCAAACCGCCCTATCCGGCAGTCAAGGGACTTTTTGGTAAACCCACAGTTGTGAATAATGTAGAAACGCTGGCTAATATTGCAGGGATTATTAATCACGGCCCGGGATGGTTCAATTCAATCGGTACAGAAACGAGCAAGGGAACCAAAGTTTTTGCACTTTCGGGTAAAATTGATACAACAGGGTTGGTTGAGATTGAAATGGGAACCACATTCCGAAAAATCATCTATGATATTGCCGGTGGAATAAAAGATTTTAAAGATCTGAAGGCAGTTCAGATTGGCGGGCCTTCGGGTGCATGCTTTGACCATACCTGTCTGGATATTCCGATTGATTATGAATCACTGAAAAATGAAGGAGCCATGATGGGATCAGGCGGGCTGGTTATCATGGATGAACATACCTGCATGGTTGATGTGGCAAAGTTTTTCATGAATTTTCTGCAAAACGAAAGTTGTGGAAAATGTATTCCCTGTCGTGAAGGGACCCGGCGAATGCTGGAAATTCTTGAATCGATCACACGTAAACCTACCGATGACACACGACATGAAACCCTGGAACGGTTTAAAGGCGTGATGATGCTTGAAGAACTGGCTGAAGTAATTTCGGATACATCGCTTTGTGGTTTAGGCCAAACGGCACCCAATCCTATTATCAGTGCCCTGAAGTATTTCAGGGATGAATTTGAAGAACATATTTTCGACCGTAAATGCAGGGCCAATATATGCAAAGGCTTGCGAACCTTCTACATAGAAATTGATAAATGCACCGGTTGCACCATCTGTTCACGCAAATGCCCGACCAGTGCCATTATCGGAACCCAACGTAACCCGCATTTTATCATCCAGGATAAATGTATCGGATGTGGTATTTGTTATGATTCATGCAAGTTTAATGCGATTACGGTATTTTAACCGATAAAGGAAACAATCCACAATACAGAATGACCTACCAACTTTAATTTTCATACTTTAACTTCACTTTTAACTTGGCGTAACACATGGTTTTTACAATTGAAGTCAATCAAAAACAGATCATAGCAAAACGGGGTGAAACGGTTCTGGAGTGTCTGAACCGCAATGGCATAAATGTACCTACATTGTGCCATATGGCCAACCATTCGCCTACCGGTGCCTGCAGGATTTGTGTAGTTGAGGTTGAGGGCAAGCAAAACCTGATTCCATCGTGCTCATATCCTGTTGAAGAATGGATGAAAATTAAAACCCATTCACCCAGGGTTATCAAAGCACGTAAAACCATTGTGGAGCTGCTGCTTTCAAACCATCCTGACGATTGCCTGTACTGCGAACGGAATGGCAACTGTGAATTACAGGATCTTGCCATCGACCTGAATGTGCGGGAACGCCGTTTCAGCGGCAAGAAAAATGTACTGAAAAAAGACCATGCCAGTTCAAGTATCACACGCGATCCTGCCAAATGTATACTCTGTGGGCGTTGTGTAAGGGTTTGTGAAGAAGTAGAAGCTGTTTCGGCCATTGACTTTATCAGGCGGGGCAGTAAAATGGTGATAGGAACAGTTTACAACAAGGGACTAAACAAATCGAGTTGTGTAAATTGTGGTCAGTGCATCATGGTTTGTCCAACGGGGGCTTTGTATGAAAGAACGAATCTTGCTGAAGTTCAGGATGCTTTGCACAATGCAGATAAAAAGGTTTTAGCCCATTATTCACCAACCGTGGCAGTATCATTGGGCGAAGAATTCGGTATCAGGACCGGGAAGGATATCGCAGGAATTATCAATGCAGCCCTGCGTAAGATTGGTTTCAGCCATGTATTTGATACTTCATTTGCGATTGATGTTACGATCATTGAAACTGCGGCATTGCTTGAGCGCAGGATAAAGCAGGGCGAGCGTTTTCCGATGTTTTCGAGTTGTTGCCCTGCCTGGATTCTTTATGCAGAAGAATTTCATCCTGAACTCCTTTGTCAGCTTTCATCGGTAAAATCGCCACAACAGGTGTTAGGCTCCCTGATAAAAAATCAATGGGCAAAAGGAGCCGGAATAGAATCCGATCATATTTATTCTGTTTCACTTATGCCCTGTACTGCAAAAAAATCTGAGGCTCAGCGTCAGGAAATGACTGTTGATGGAATTACACATATAGATACAGTGCTTACCACCCGTGAACTTGCCAACCTCATCAAACTTCATGGTATTGACATCCAGAACATTGAACCAGAATTACCTGATTATCCTTACGGGATGCGCAGTTCGGCTGCAAGATTGTCGGGAACTTCTGGTGGTTCTACAGAAGCCATCATCAGAACATTCTATTACAATATGACCGGAAAGGAACTGGAAAATTTAAAAATTGCAGAACTGCGGTCAATCAATAACCGGAAAGAATACAAACTGACAATTGACAAACAAACTTTTGGATTTGCCGTAGTCAGCGGATTGATGAATGCAAAAAAGCTGATTGAAGAAATTAAGAATGGCCGCAACGACCTGCATTTTGTGGAAATTATGGCATGTGAAGGCGGATGCATCAATGGAGGAGGGCAACCCATCGGCACTTCAGAAAAAGATATCAAAGCCCGCCAGAAGACCTTGTATGAATCGGATGACAAAGAAACGATCAGGGTAGCCCACAAGAATCCACAGATTATTGAACTATATCAGAAACACCTTGTGAATCCTCTTTCAGAAAGTAGTTACCCCCTGCTACATACCACCTATTGCAAACGTGATGTACTGTTATAATTGAACGGCCAATGAGTAAATCATATCGTAATCAACTGGTTTATACCATTAAAGATCACTGCAGGGTTTGTTATTCCTGCGTACGTGAATGCCCTGTTAAAGCCATTCAGATTATTAATGGACAAGCCCAGATACTCAATATCAGATGTATCGGCTGCGGGAATTGTGTGAGGGTATGCAGTCAGGGTGCTAAAGTATTTCTGCAATCGAAATACGAAGTACACGAATTGCTTGAATCAAACCAAAAAGTTGCAGCCATTGTGGCTCCGAGTTTTCCGGCCGAATTTGATGATATTGCTGATTACCGACAGGTAGTTGGGATGATAAGGGCCCTTGGATTCAGTTATGTATGTGAAGTAGCTTTCGGGGCAGATCTTGTAGCACTTGAATATGCCAATCACATGAACAATCCTGAATCAAAAGGACAGATTTCGAGTGATTGCCCTGCCATTGCATTTTACGTGAAGCATTACCATCCCGACCTGATTGACAGGCTTTCTGACATTGTATCGCCCATGGTTGCGATGACCCGTGTGGTTCAAAAGAAATATGGTGAAGATGTAAAAATCGTGTTTATCGGACCATGTGTTGCAAAAAAAGCTGAATCACGTGAAGTAGATGAGGTTCTTACTTTTAAAGAATTGCGGGAAATTCTGACCGAAAAAGGAATTGAGCCCTCGAAAGTTGTACCATCAGAATTTGATCCGCCATTTGCAGGCAAAGGCTCTATTTTCCCGGTGAGCCGGGGTATGTTGCAAACCACCAATATCCGCGAGGATCTTACTGAACGGAATATTATTATAGCAGAAGGTGTTACAAGTTTCAAGGAAGCTATCCGTGAATTTGAAACGGGGCTGGTAGGCGATCATCATCTCGAATTACTCTGCTGTAAAGGATGCATTATGGGACCGGGAATGTCAAAATCAGGGCACAGGTATGCCAGGCGGACCAGAGTTGGGAACTATGTAAAAACAAAATTACTTAAACTTGATCAACAAAAATGGGCTGAAGAGATTCTTGAATATTCGTCGATTGACCTGAAAACCATACATGTAGCCGAAGACAGACGTATTCCGGAACCCAGCCGGGAAGAAACGGAAAAGGTTCTGCAGGCGATGGGTAAATTCAGCCCCATCGACCATCTCAACTGTGGTTCATGCGGTTATGATACCTGTGAAGAACATGCAGTGGCTATAGCACTGGGTTTCGCAGAAATTGAAATGTGCCTCCCCTACTCCATCGAAAAACTGCACAAATCAATTCATGAACTGAATATCTCAAATGATAAGCTGGCAACAGCCAAACAAGCCCTCAAACAAACAGAGAAGCTGGCTCATATGGGGCAACTTTCGGCCGGAATAGCGCATGAACTCAATAATCCACTTGGTGTTATTACCATGTACAGCAACATACTCATGGAAGAAACTCCTGAGGACAATCCTACCCATAAAGACCTGCAACTCATTGTAGAACAAGCAAACAGATGCAAAAAAATTGTTGGAGGGCTGTTAAACTTTGCCCGTAAAAATCAGGTAAACCTTATTGAAACTGATGTAATTGAATTCACGCACAAAAGTATTGACTCAATCATTCATCCCGAAAATGTAAAAATCATATTCAAGCATACAGTTAAAGACCCCAATATTGATCTAGACCGTGACCAGATGATGCAGGTGCTTACAAATCTCGAAAAAAATGCCATTGAAGCTCTGCCAAAACACGGGGGCGAATTACGCATATCAATCACTGATACCCCGGATGAAATCAATATTATTCTTGAAGATACCGGGACCGGAATTCTGAAAGAAAACATGGACAAAATTTTTACGCCATTCTTCACCACAAAAGAACTGGGAAAAGGAACCGGACTCGGATTGCCATTGATTTACGGTATTGTTAAAATGCACAAAGGAAAAATCGTTGTCACGTCAAATGCCGATCCCGCAGAAGGCCCAACCGGAACAACTTTTGTGATCACACTTCCACGCAAATAGTGTACATAATTAACTGACTCACAAGTATATTAGAAATAAAATAAACTTCGCATAGCGCAATCTATATAAAAGCTCGCAAAATGGAATCAACTAAAAAAACCATCCTGATTGTTGACGATGACAGCGATTATCTGTTTCAATTAAAGCTAATTGTTGAAAAAATGGGATTTCTTGTAATTACTGCCGATAGCCAGCGGGAAGCCGAAAAAATTATCGACAAAACCAAACCTGATCTGGCAATTCTTGACCTGATGATGGAAAATGAAGACAGCGGTTTTATTCTCAGCTACAAAATGAAACGCAAGTACCCGGGTCTTCCGATTATCATTGCCACGGCAGTTACTGCTGAAACGGGAATCAACTTCGAAGTGCGTGAAGAATTGGACAAAAGATGGATAAAAGCAGATACTTTTCTTGAGAAAGGCCTCAGACCAGATCAGTTGCAGCGTGAAATAAACAAATTGTTAAAAATCTGAAATCAGTTAAAATGGCTAAACTAAAAATACTAGTAATTGATGATGAACCTTTTATAAGGTCCGGAATTGAACGTATCCTGCGAAATTTCAGGGTCGATTACCCATTTATGGCTGAGCCATTTGAATTTGAAATTTCAGAAGCTGAATCAGGTGAGGACGGTATTGAAATGATAAATAAAGACAAACCTGATATTCTTCTGCTCGACAATAAACTACCAGGGATTCAAGGTGTTGAAGTTTTAGCTTATATTAAAGAAAAACGCATTGATGTGGTGGTGGTAATGATCACCTCCTATGCATCACTTGATCTGGCAGTAAAGGCCACCAGCGACGGTGCCTATGATTTTATCCCGAAACCATTTACTCCTCAGGAGCTTAAATCTGCAATAGAAAGCATTACCAAGCATGTTTTCCTGGTAAAAATGACCAAGCAGATGAATCAGGCGGGTAAACAGATCAGATTTCAGTTTTTATCGGTATTAAGCCATGAACTGAAAGCACCGCTCAACGCCATTGAAGGTTACCTTAAAATGATGCAGGAACAGCAACTTGGTGAATCAATTACAGATTATGAACAGGTTATTGACCGCTCACTGAAACGTATTAAAGGTATGCGTGGCCTCATTCTTGACCTGCTCGATATGACCAGGATTGAATCGGGACAGAAAGAAAAGACAATTATTGATCTGAATTTGCGTGAAATCGCTCAGATTGCAATCGATACGGCAAAACCTATTGCCATTCAGAAGGATGTAAAACTTAAATTGACAGCGCCTGAGGTTTTGAATTATAAGGCTGACCAGACTGAAATGGAAATTATTTTCAACAATCTGATTTCGAATGCAGTAAAATATAACAGAGAAGGTGGTAAAGTGGATTGTTCTTTATCAGATACCGAAGGAATTATAAAAATTGTTGTTACTGACAGTGGAATCGGAATGACGCCGGAAGAAGTAGCCCGCTTATTTCAGGATTTTGTTCGTATTAAAAATGAAAAAACCAAGGACATCACGGGAAGTGGCCTGGGCCTTTCAATTATGAAAAAACTCGTTCAGACCTATAAAGGAGACGTTTCTGTTGAGAGTACGCCGGATGTTGGTACCACATTTACAGTTACTTTGCCACTTAATTAATTACAATTCAATTATCAGAATACATGCCGATAAATATTTCAAACAAGAGCCTGCCGGATAAAACGGTTGAAAGACTAAGCCAGTACAGGCGCAATTTACTCATATGCCTTGCCAAGGGAAAGCAACACATCTTCTCGCACGAAATAGCACAACTTCATCATATTACACCCGTTCAGGTCAGACGTGATATTATGCTGATTGGTTATACAGGCACCCTGCGCAAAGGCTATGATGTTAAAGAGCTGATAGACCTGATTGGCAATATTCTCGACACCAGTGAAGGGCAGAAAGTTGCGGTTATCGGGATTGGAAATTTAGGCCGGTCGCTCATTGGCTATTTTAACGGAAAAAGGTCGAAACTTACCATAGTTGCAGCCTTTGATGTAAACAGAGACAAAATTGATAAAGTTTATGCCGGCGTGCATTGTTATCATATCGACAAAATGAATGAGATTGTGATTCAAAACAAGATAACCATCGCCATAATCACAGTTCCGGCTGAACAGGCCGGTGAAGTTGCTGAAAAACTCGTTATGGCTGGCATTAAAGGGATTCTGAACTTCACGCCCAAGCCCCTTAATGTGTCGCCGCATGTATATCTCGAAGAGTTTGATATGGTAACTTCGCTTGAAAAAGTGGCATATTTTGTAAAAAAAACCAACCCTTCTTAAATAATTCGCTGAATTACGCACTAAGATACCTGAATAAGGGTTAATTTTGTACTTTCATTTATTGAAAGTATAATGATATGAAATTTTACCCTGAAAAATGCCGTATTCCAGATGAAAGGATGAAACCTTTCATTGATCCTCAGGAACTTATTGATTTGCTAAACAATACGAAGCCCGACAAGCAAAGAATCAGGGATATTATAGCAAAATCACTCGACAAACACCGGCTCACACTTGAAGAAACAGCTTTACTCATCAATACTACTGATCCTGAACTTGTTGAGCTAATAAAAGAAGGAGCCAGAGAACTTAAGAAACGAATTTACGGAAACAGGATTGTACTTTTTGCACCATTGTATATTGGGAATAAATGCACCAATAACTGCACATATTGCGGATTCAGGGTTACAAACAAGGAAGCTTTAAGAAAAACCCTTTCTGATCAGGAAATTATACATGAAGTTGAGGCTCTTGAAGAAAATGGTCAAAAGCGGCTTATACTCGTTTATGGTGAACATCCGGTATACAGTCCTGAATATATTGCACATACGGTAAAAATAGCTTACAGCGTCAGGAAAAATCACGGTGAAATCAGAAGGGTAAATATTAATGCCGCCCCGCTCGACATTGAAGGATTCAGAATAGTAAAAGATTCCGGCATCGGAACCTATCAGGTTTTTCAGGAGACCTATCATCCGGAAGTATATAAACTTTATCATCTTGGAGGTAAAAAAGCCGATTACAATTACCGTTTGACTTCACTCGACCGTGCACAGGAAGCAGGCCTGGATGATGTGGGCATCGGAGCACTTTTTGGCCTTTACGACTGGAAGTTTGAGGTTATGGGTCTTATCAGACATACCAATCACCTTGAGGCTTGCTATAATGTTGGACCGCATACCATTAGCTTTCCACGTATACAGAGTGCAGCCATGCTTGATTTTGAAGGGAAATACATGGTTTCAGATGCGGATTTTGCCAAACTGGTTGCCATTCTCCGTCTTGCTGTACCCTATACCGGAATGATCTTAACAGCGCGCGAAAATGCTGCACTGAGGCACGAAGTCATACAATATGGCGTATCACAAATTGATGGCGGAACAAAGCTTGAGATAGGAACTTATTCAGATTCAATCAATACCGAACAAGATTTAAATAAAGAGCAGTTTAAGATTAATGATGACCGTTCACTTAACGAAATAGTTGAGGAGCTTCTGGCAAACGGTTTTCTGCCATCATTTTGTACTGCTTGTTACCGTTTAGGCAGAACCGGTGAACACTTCATGGAATTTTCGGTACCTGGTTTTATTAAACGGTACTGTTCATCAAATGCAATACTAACGCTGGCCGAATATCTGGTTGATTATGCACCCGCATCAACTGCAGTAAAAGGCTGGAAGGTTATTGACGACAATTTAAAGCAACTTGAAGGTTTTCAGGATACTGCTGAAATAATACGGAGAATTGAACAGATTAAACAAGGGCAACGTGATCTTTACTTTTAAATAGTATACGATGAAAGAAATCAGAATTCTGGGATTACTCATAACAGACCGTATCAAAGAAGCCGGTCAAACACAGAGCGTGCTTACCGACTTTGCTCATGTTATAAGCTCAAGGCTTGGTTTTCATGAAGTTACAGAATCTGTATGCTCGCGGGTTGGTGTAATAGTTTTACATCTTGCCGGAGAAACTGAGGAACAAAATAAGCTTGAACATGCACTTGCCCAAATAAGGGGACTGGAAGTGCAGCGAATGAAATTTGAACTGTAAACCAAATCCATAGTGATTTGTTATTTAATTATAAAACTCCAATAATCATCTCTTTTATTAAAACTATTGATGGAAGCAAAACGGATATTCGACCTTTTTGAAGTGTTCGAAGAAAATAAGGAAACCCTCGGACGCTTTAAGCTGGGAGGCAAAGAAAACGGTACCTGGGTTGAATATCCCGTAACCGAATACAAAGCAAACTCTGAAAATATAAGTTTAGGCCTTTTGGCTGAGGGCTTAAAAAAAGGTGACAAAGTAGCAACCATTACCAATAACCGACCTGAATGGAATTTTATGGAAATGGGTATTGCCATGGCCGGTATGGTTCACGTTCCCATTCACCCCACGTTATCAACTGATGAGTTTATTTATATTTTAAACCATTCAGAAGCAAAAATCGTTGTAATTGCTGACAAACAAACCTTTCAGAAGATTGATTCGTCACGTTCCAAGCTTGAATACAGTCCAAAAATATTCACGTTTAATGAGATTGCTGAAGCTCCTAACTGGAAACAATTGATGCAGTCAGGAATGGATCATGAAGCAAAACTCAGAGAAACGCTTATTGAGACCAAAAACAGTATTTCGGAAAATGATGTTTACAATATTGTTTATACTTCCGGAACCACAGGTGCCCCAAAGGGCGTAATGCTCACGCATAAAAACATTATGCACAATGCCAGGGAATCATCCAAAATCCTGCATTTGAATCACAACCATAAAGCACTGAGCTTTTTGCCATTATCGCATATTTTTGAGCATATGGTTAATTATATGTGGCACTTTAGTGGCGTCAGTATTTATTATGCAGAAAATTTAAGCACCATCGTACGCGATATCAATGAGTTACAGGTGCATGGCTTTATTACGGTTCCGAGACTGCTTGAATCAATTTATGATAAAATTGTTGCCAAAGCCAAAACCATGAGCCCTATCAAAAGGGCAATTTTCTACCGGGCTATTCAAACTGCAAGACATTATGAACCATTTACAAAACAGAGCCCCTATTACAGGTTAAAGCTCGGCCTTTACCGTAAATTGGTCTTCAATAAATGGCTGAAAGTTTTAAGCAATAATATTGATTTTATTGGCTGTGGTGGTGCAGCGCTGCAACCAGGTCTGGCCCGAATTTTCTGGGCAGCCGGTTTGCCGGTGTTTGAAGGTTATGGCCTTTCGGAAACCTCTCCAATTATTTCTGTGAATTACAAAAAGAAGGGATACGTTAAATTGGGAACCGTAGGCCCCATCCTTGAAGGAGTGGAAGTTAAAATTGACAAAGATGGTGAAATACTGACCAAAGGCCCATGTCTTATGGCAGGATATTACAAGGATGAAGCACTTACAAAAGAGGCAATTGATTCAGAAGGCTGGTTTCACACTGGTGATATCGGAGAATTGGTAAATAACCGATTCCTGAAAATCACCGATCGTAAAAAAGAGATGTTTAAAATGTCGAATGGCAAATATATTGCTCCACAACAAATTGAAAACCAGCTAAAAGAAAGTTTCTACATTCAGAATTCAATGATTTTTGGAGAAAATCAAAAGTTTGCAGGAGCAATCATTATTCCCAATTTCCCCAACCTCAATGAATGGTGCAAAAAGCATAAAATACATTTCAACAATCACCATGAGTTGGTTCAACTACCGCAGGTAATAAAACATTTTGAAGATGAAATCAAGCACTTCAATAAAAAAATGAACCCTGTGGAGCAAATTAAGAAAATCATCCTGATTGCGGATGAATGGAGCCCTCATACCGGTGAATTGTCACCATCGCTAAAACTGAAGCGAAAAGTAATAGGTGAAAAATACAGGCACATGGTTGAAAATATTTATAAGTCGAAACCAGGCGCCAACCCTAAAGGCTGATCGAATAATTCATCAAAAGCTTGTCAGAGAAATCAGACAAGCTTTTTTTCGATCCTGATTCTGGCATCAACGGCAGTAATTTTGTCAGAAAGCCCAAGTAAAGGATTGATATCCATTTCCATAATTTCAGGGGCTGCCTGTAACAATGCAGAGAGTTTAACCAGAATTCCGGCAAATATCGTTTCGCTTATGCCTTCTTTTCCTCGCGCCCCTTCAAACAATTTGTATGATTTCAATCTCCTGATCATTTTAAGCGCTTCATCATGTGAAACCGGGGCCAGAGCTGTTGAGAAATCTTTAAGAATTTCAATGAAGACCCCTCCTATTCCGGCCAGGATTAAATGTCCGAATTTTGGCTCAAAATTTACACCTGCAAAAAGCTCCGTACCTGAAAGCATGGGTTGAATCAGGACAGCAGTAACATCATCCATGGCCATAAGATTGGCAAAGTGCAGGTTTACACCTTCCATATCCATTACATTCAGGATAACCCCACCTTTATCAGATTTATGCAATGGTCCCACAACCTTCATAACAAGTGGAAATCCGATTTCACCTGCAAATTCCATGGCAGCATCCAAATCGCAGACGGTTTTCTCTCTGGCACGTGGAATACCTGCAGCATCAAGCAATTGCTGAATTTCTTCCGGTTTAAGGTATCCATTGTCTGCATTATCTACAATTTCTCTTATTTGTGCCCTGTTCACTTCGGGGAGTTTAGAATTGGTTTCTGCAGGTTTGGGTGTATGATAAATTTTTGCAAGTGCCTGACCCAGTTGCACTTCATCAGGGAAGTTAATCCTTCCGAGGCTGATAAAATATTCAATTTCTCTTGCAACATTGATAATGGACGGAAGTACCGGATAAATTGGTTTGCGGCAGGTAAGCATTTTTTCGTGAAGCAGTTTATATACATCGAAAACCTCAAACAAACCAGGGCTGCCGAAGATGACAGCCATCGCATCGATCTGGTCAAAATACTGATCGCAATAATCAATAATATCGCCAAGCTGCGCAGCAGTACCGGTTGCAAGGAAATCGACCGGATTCGCAACAGAAGATCCCGGATAAAGCAATTGAAGCAATTCGGCAGCTTTATCACCTTCAATGCGCGGAACTTCCAGACCACCATTGCTTAAAGCATCCGTGAGCATTACAGCAGGTCCGCCTGCATGGGTAATTATAGCAATCCGTTTTCCAACAAGTGGTTTATGCATAAATACTGAAGCAACAGTTGCCAGTTCTTCGCGGCCATTACAGCGAACAATGCCAGCTTTGGTAAAAAGTGCATCCACTGCTGAATCGCTGCTTGCCAGTGCACCCGTATGTGATGAGGCCGCACGGCTTCCGGCTTCAGAACCGCCTGATTTTATTGCTGCAATCCTACAACCTTTGTTAATTAATGATGAGGCGTGCTTTAGGAGTTTTGCTGGTTTATTTACACTTTCAATGTAAAGAATTTTCACAAGCGAACTCGTGGCAGGATCAAAAGTAACATCAAGATATTCAAGCACATCCTCAACGCCAATTTGCGCGCTGTTGCCTACTGACCATACACTCGCAAACGTCAGTCCACGCGGAATTGATGCTTCCATAATAAAAACTGCAGTTGCGCCGGAACCAGAAATAAAATCAACTCCTTTTGGATCAAGTTTTGGAACCGGCGTAGTGAAAACGCCGGCATAATGATGATTCATCATGCCAATGCAATTGGGACCTATGAGGCAAGCTCCGTTCTTTTCGAGGGTTTCAACAATCTGAGCCTCCAGCAATGCCCCCTCTTCACTTTCTTCATGAAAACCCGCAGAAAGAATTATAAAGGCTTTTGTGTTTTTTTGTTCAGCAAGAATTTTTACTGTTTCAGGGCAAAATCTGGCTGCAATGGCCAGAATGGCCAAATCAACCTGAGGCAATTCTGCTGCCCCGGGAAAACTTTTTATTCCCTGTACTTCAGATTCTTTAAGATTCACAACATACAAATCGCCATCAAAATGATGGTCGATCAGATTTTTCAAAACTTTACCACCGGGTTTGGATACATCATTGGATGCACCGATGACTACAATGCTTTTGGGATTGATAAGTTGATTGGTTATCATATATTTAAAGTATTATTATTAACAAAATAAAAGAGAAAACTGAACCTGAAATGATGCTGCAATTTACGAAAAACTAACTATTTTCTTCCAAAATCAGCAGGAATTTCACCCCAATCTTCTGTTTCCCACTTTAACAACTTATTTTGAAAGTCATTGGTATTCAACCAATTTTCAGCACGACTAATCAATTCGAAAATTACCTGATTTTGCTTACATGATTCAAGTTTTGTTCTGGCTTTATGTGCTTTTACCCAAAGTAAGGCATTCCGCGAATCAGAAAACACCGGCAAATTCAGTCCGCTTTTTTTTAAAAGTGCCAACCCGTGCACAATAGCCAGAAATTCACCAATATTGTTTGTACCCATTTCAAATGGACCCTGCCTAAACAATTCGCGCCCTGAGGGAAAATGAACTCCCCGATACTCCATCGGACCAGGATTCCCGCTGCAGGCAGCATCAACACAAATGCACTCAAAATCAGGATAATCAGTAGTAGTTTGTTTTTGCTTTACAGTTTGAACGGAACTTTTACCAACATACGCAGATGGGCCCGCATGAAATGCTCTGGAAGCAGACTCCGCATCCTGAAAACCTTTATAAATTGCTGATTCAAAACCTCTCACCTGCATTTCACAATCTTTCCAGGAATGATAAATGCCAGGTTTGACGCCTTTCCAAACAACATAATAATTATTCTTAGCTTTCATTTTTTTAATTATAGTGCAAATAAACAAAAAACTCCGACAAAGAAATCTGTTTTTTTTACCAGATTTTTCGACCAAATTATAAAAATATTCTAATTTTGCGCGAAAGATTGATACAAAAAATGATAAATCAGGAAGCATCCCGCGATACCATTGTTCAAGCTGCCCGAGAACTCTTTAGCCGTTATGGTTTCAAAAAAACCACAATGGACGACATATCAGCAGCCATAGGTAAAGCCAAGAGTTCAATATATTATTATTTCAAAGGAAAAGAAGAAATTTTTGAAGCGGTTGTTGAGTCAGAAGCTTTGCTGCTTCGTGCCCGGCTCACATCAATTTTACGTGATAAAAAGAATGATCCGCAGGCTCAGCTTAAAGCTTATGTGATGGTTAGAATGCAATCGATACAACAACTTGCAAATTTTTACAATGCCCTCAAAAGTGAATATCTGAACCATTTAAAATTTATCAATGAAGTAAGAATCAAATATCAAAAAGAAGAGATCCGGGCCCTGGAAACAATTCTAAAAAGTGGTGTTGATCGTGGTGAGTTTAAAATTGATGATGTATATACTGCGGCTATTGCTATTTTAACATCGATGCAGGGTCTGGAGCATCCGCTTTTTTTAGGTCATATTGAATCAAGTTCGGTGGAACCAAGGATTGAAAGTGCGATGAAAATTATTCTTTTTGGAATTGTCAAAAGATAACCCCTACCCGTGAGGGCCGGATTTTAGTTAATATTTCACGTCATTACGACAAAAGACCCCGTTTATCAGGCGGGGTCTTTCTTTTCAGGTCGAATGATTATTTATTCATTTCGTCTTTCATCATTTTGATTTTGGCTTCCATTAGCTTAATCTCCTGTTTACTCTTTTGAATTTTTTTATCAAACTCATCTTTCAGTAATTTGGCATTTTTAGATTCGGCCAGAAAACCCATATTGTTCTCCCACAAGGCTATATCCTCATTCATTTTGGCTATTTTGCCCTGAAGAAAGTTTACTTCGCGATACAAAGTACGGCCAGCATCCGGAGTTTCTTTAAAGGTTTCGACTCTGGCGCGGAAATTTGATGAATTTACTTCAACCGAACTGATATTCAGCCGATCGAGCTGTTTATCAACTACTTTGCGAAATTCATTTTGCAGACGCTCCTTTTCTTTGATCGGCACATGACCTATTTCCATCCATTTACGTTGGAAATCTTTGATAACTTTCAGGTTTTCAGACTTATCTCCAGTATAAGGATACTCTTCAACCAATTTTATTAACTCTATTTTGGAAGCCAGATTTTCGCTTTCCCGCTCATGAATACTCGAAAAGAAGGTATCTTTATTATTGAAGAATGAATCGCAGGCAGCACGGAACCTTTTCCAGATTTTATCTGAATGTTTGCGGGGAACAGGACCAATTTCCTTCCAGTCTTTTTGCAGGTTAATCAGGTCGCGGGTCGTATTTTTCCAGTCAGTACTGTTCATAAGTGATTCAGCCTGAAGGCAGAGATCAAATTTTAGATTATAATTATTAACCTGTTGGTCTTTAATTTTATTAAAATAATCGCTTTTTGTTACGAAGAAGGAGTCGAGACAAGCCTTAAACTGGGCCCAAACTTCATCGTTTACTTTACGCGGAGCAGGTCCAATGCTACGCCAGAGTTTAAAAAGTTCATTTACGTTGTTTGTTTTATCCTGCCATTCGCGTATGCTGACCGCATTTCCAGCAACAACTTCCTTTGCCTTTTCAACAAGCGCCAGTTTAGAGTCATAGTTTCCCTGAAGGTCCTGATGAAGTTTTTCATAATAATCTCTGCGGCGCGTATTAATCTTATCGGTAGCACCTTTAAAGCGATCCCATATTTCATCTTTTTTATCCTGTGGTACCGGGCCAACTTCTTTCCATTGCTCATGAAGTTTCTGCAACTCTTTAAATGACTTCATGATACTTGATTCAATAAGAAGCTCTTCGGCTTTCTCACACAATTCAACCTTTAGTTCAAGATTTTTCTTCAGGTCGAGATCTTTCAGTTCTTTGTTAATTTTAACTTTATCAAAGAACTTTTCCACCAGGAAATGATAATTCTGCCAGAGTGTATTTACTTCTGTTTTAGGAATCAGTCCGATTGATCTCCATTTATCCTGAAGTGCTTTAAACTCATCATAGGTATGTTTCAGCGTTTCTTCCGAATTGATGAGGTTACGCAACTGCTCAAGTATTTCGAGCTTTGCCTCAAGGTTTAATTGTTTAATTTTTTCCTGTTCCTCATTAAAATGTGACTTTTTTTCGCGATAAATGCCAAAAATCCCATTGAATTTTTCTTCAATTTCGTCATTTACCTGAACAAAATCCTCTTTATTTCCTCCGGCAGCTGTGAAAATCTCAAGCTGTTTGAATGCTATTTCTCTGGAATACTTTAAAAAAGCAACCCTGATCAAAGCAACTTTAGTCTTAACACCATTAATATCTTCCTGGTTTACAAGCTCTTCGAGCATTTCTACCAGTTTTTCGCGCGGCATCGCTTCATAATCCAAATCAGATTCTGATGAAGTTACCAATTCCGTTTCTTCGAGTGCCAAATGCTCTTCCTCTGGTATTTCAACAACCGGGTTCATTTCTGACAATTCCAGTTCCAGTGGTTTATCCATAACAAATTCATCTTTGTCGAAAAGATGATCTGTAGGATCAGCGGTTTCGGTTACTTCGGGTTCAACTGCATTTTCAGTTTCCGGAATAGCTTGTGTAATTTCTTCAGGTTCAGCAACTTTTTCTTCAGGTACGGATTCTGTTTTGGGTTCAGCATCCGTAATAATCTGAGTAACTTCAGTTGATTCGGCAACCTGTTCTTCTACTGTTGGTTCAACAGCAGTATCTGAATTAGTTTCTACAATTGTAGAATTTTGAGCATCGGCGATAATTTGATTGGTACCGGTGTTCTCCTCCTGTGGAACAATAATTTCCTCAGGGTTCTGATTGAGTTGGTCTTTGTTTTCCATATGGATAGCGTATAAAAGGATGAAACTTCTTTATTTGGAAGGGTTTATGCCAAAAGGCAATTTTTGAGGATTATTTTTCTGCGGATATCATTTCAAAACTTTCTACACCCGCAAAAGAGTTGCAAAGATAAAAATTATTCAATTGTATAGTAATGAATTGTAAAATAGGAGCAAACAAAAAAACCGGGAATATTGTTCCCGGCTTTCTATCATTATACAGAAAATCAATTAGTTCTGCCAGGATATACTTTTAAAGCTTCTGCAAGGCACTTCATTGAACTTTTTAAATCTTCTACTTTTAGCACATATGAAATACGCACCTCATTCATTCCTTTGCCTTGAGTTGCATAAAAACCTGTCGCTGGTGCCAACATAACTGTTTGGTTTTCAAATTCAAAATCCTCAAGCAGCCATTGACAGAACCTATCCGAATTATCGATTGGCAGACGTGCCACAACATAAAACGCACCCTTCGGGTTGGGACAAAATGCTCCGGGAATCTTATTAATCGCTTCAACCACAACATTTCTGCGTGCATGATACTCTATCAGTACTTCATCAAAATATGAATCGGGTGTATCCAGCGCAGCTTCTGAGGCTACCTGACCTATTGTTGGCGGACTTAAACGTGCCTGTGCAAACTTCATTGCAGTGGCCATGAATTCCTTATTCTTTGAAATAACGCAACCAATTCGTACCCCACAGGCACTGTATCGTTTACTGACTGAATCGAACAGAATGACATGCTGCTCCAGACCATCGAGGTGCATTACTGAAAAGTGTTTGTTTCCATCGTAGCAAAATTCGCGGTAAACCTCATCAGAAAAAAGGTAAAGGTCATGTTTTATCACAATTTCACGCAGAACCTCCAGTTCTTCACGGCTATACAAATAACCTGTGGGGTTATTCG
Organism: uncultured Bacteroidales bacterium; assembly: GCA_964550695.1. Lineage (GTDB taxonomy): Bacteria > Bacteroidota > Bacteroidia > Bacteroidales > TTA-H9 > CAZKCK01. Next base: position 25,130 of record CAZKCK010000005.1, read on the forward strand.
GATTGCAAACCATGATTGCTTTGGTTCTGGGAGTAATGGCTTTTTCAAATTCACTGATAGGTGGCAATGCAAATCCATTTTCGATGAAGGACGGGATTGGTTTTACTACAACTCCGGAGTTAATCGCAAATCCGTTGTAATTGGCATAAAATGGTTCAGGAATAATTATTTCATCGCCGGGATCCATTGTACTCTGCATAGCAAACAGAATTGCTTCCGAAGCACCGGCAGCAACAATAATCTCATCAGGGGTTATGGTAATCCCAAGCTTTTTATAATAACCGGTAAGCTTTTGCCGATAAGAAAGAATTCCGGCTGAGTGGCTGTATTCAATAACTTTTTCATCGAACGAGCGTATAGCCTGGAGGGCAACTTCGGGTGTGTGAATATCGGGCTGTCCAATGTTCAGATGATACACTTTACGGCCTTTCTTTTTGGCAACGTCGGCAAAAGGAACAAGTTTACGGATTGGAGACTGGGGCATCATCTGCCCTTTGATACTGATTTTTGGCATAAAAGGTGATTTTGGGGCATTAAAAGAAAATTCCCGGCATCAGACCGGGAATCCAATTGTGTAAATTATTTATTAACAGGCTGACCTTCAGAACCTGATTTATTTACAGGCAATACTTCCTGGGGTTTCTCAATTACATTCCCTGCGATTCTTAAAATTACGGGATTATTTACTGCATTTGAATTTACAGTAATTGACTTATTGATAACGCCAAGCCGATTTGTTGAATATTTGACTTTAATTGTATCACTTTTCCCAGGAAGAATAGGCTCTCTGGGCCATTTGGGAACAGTACAACCACATGATGAGCGAACTTCAGATAAAACCAGAGGTTCTTTACCGGTATTTTTAAAGGCGAAATAAGAATCACCATTGGCATCCTTATATATAGTACCATAGTCCCAAACAAAATTGCCGGCTTTGTCAATAAGTTTTTTGTCGAAAGTAAGAATGGGAGCATTTTTGTTTTCAGGTTTGGCTTCCTGTGCAAAAAGCGTTACATGGAAAAACGCTAAAATACTGATAACCAATACAATTTTTTTCATTGGAATAAATTAAAGTTATAATACGTAATTTTTTTGAGCAATTTTAAAAATGTTGTGCAAAATTAAAATTTTTCGAACGGCATTTAAAAAAAATCACCTGTTTTTAGCCAATATTATGCCATAATACTACAAGATATTGTTTGAACAGATAACCAGACCAGGAAGTTGATCTGATTCTTTTATCAAAAGAGCTATAACCACCAATATTTGTAATTTTGCAACTTAAAATCAAAAGATATGCTCAATTCACATTTTGACATTCCTTTGCATGAACCGGTATTAATCTTTGGATTGCTGCTGCTTTTGATTTTGGTTTCGCAACTGGTATTTCAGAAAATAAAACTTCCGGGACTCATCGGGCTGATTCTTTCGGGAGTGTTGGTAGGGCCTCATGGTATGAATATTATTTCACGTGACAACAGCATTGTACTTTTCGGTACGATCGGGCTGCTGTACATCATGTTTCTGGCTGGTCTAGACCTCGACATGAATGAATTTAAAAAGAAAAGGAACAAAAGTATAGTTTTCGGATTTTTCACATTTGCCATTCCCCTCAGCACCGGTATGGTTGTTTGTCATTTTTTGCTTGGATACAATTTTCTCGCTTCGTTGCTTATTTCCAGTATGTTTTCGACCCATACACTTGTTGCTTATCCTATCATAACCAGACTTGGTATTTCGAAAAATGAATCGGTGACCATTACCGTTGGTGGCACCATTATAACCGATACGCTTGTATTGCTGATACTTGCGGTAATTACATCGGCTCAGCAAGGTGAACTCACAGCCACATTCTGGATTCGTATGGCCATTTCACTTACTTTGTTTATTCTTATTGTATTCCTTATTTTCCCCTGGCTCGGAAGATGGTTTTTTAAGAATATGGAAGGAGATAAAATCCTGCCTTATATTTTTATTCTTTTACTGGTATTTGGTGCCGGGGGTTTATCGATACTCGCCGGGCTGGAACCAATTATTGGAGCCTTTATGGCAGGTCTGGCAATTAACCGGTTAATCCCGCATAATTCGCAACTGATGAACCGGATTGAATTTGTTGGCAATTCCTTATTTATCCCGATTTTTCTGATCAGTGTAGGAATGATTGTTGATTTAAGGGTGCTCTTTAATGGATTCGGAGCACTTTTCATTGCTTTTATACTTTCATTTGTTGCATTGGCAGGAAAATGGACAGCAGCTTATGCAACACAAAAGATTTTTAAATACTCAGTAACACAGCGGAAACTCATTTTCGGATTAAGCAGTACGCATGCTGCAGCTACACTGGCCGTAATCCTTATTGGATTTCAGAGTAAACTGATTGATATTGATGTTCTGAATGGTACCATCATACTTATTCTTATTACTTGTCTGGTAGGATCATACGTGACGGATAAAGCCGGTCGAAAACTCGTTCTTGAAAAACACGATGAAATCAAGCAGATAACCTTTACGCCAGAACGTATACTGATTCCAATATCCAATCCTGCAACTATTGAAAGACTGATGGATCTTGCAGTTTCCATCAAAGATACTGCATCACAGGACCCCCTGTTTCCGCTATCAATTGTAAAAGATGATGATGAAGCAAGACAGAAAGTGATTGCCAGCAAACTCATGCTTGAAAAGGCCATCTCCAGTTCATCACTTTACGATACAACCGTTCAGGTTATTACCAGGGTTGATGCCAGTATTGTAAGTGGAATTACCAGGACAGTTAAAGAAATGACAATCAGCATTCTGGTGATGGGCTGGGGAGGAGCCGTTAAATCGGCTGAACGTGTTTTTGGATCCATCTTTGCGAACATTATTGATTCAACCTGGCAAACAATATTGCTTTGCAGTATCAAGCAACCATTAAATACCATTTCGAAAATTATTGTTCTTGTTCCGCAGAATGCTGAATATGAGCAAGGTTTCATAACCTGGTGCAAACTGGTTTTCAGAGTTGCCAAACAAAACAATACGTCTGTTTTATTCAGATGTGCTAAAACCACCGCGGTATATATCAAATCTCTTGCGAATCAGTTAAATATTCAGATGAGTACAGGATTTCAGGAATCAGAGGATGCAACCAATTTACAATCATCAGAAATAACCATTGGAAAGAATGACTTGCTTTGGATTATTTCAGCGCATTCCGGTACCATTTCACACACTACTCATATGGATACGCTTCCCGGGTTGTTAAATAAGAGTTATACAAATAAAAACTTCATTCTCTTATTTCCTGAACAATCTCAAACCATTACCGGAAGTGGTGTGATACCGGCCAGTGATCTCCATATTGCTGAGATACAGAATAAAATAGAGAAAATTGCACGAATAAAGAACATCTTTACTTCATTCTATAAATCCTGGTTTTCAAACCAAACAAAAAACTAAAAATGTTAAAAAATCTAAAACTTTTGGCAATTTTTGCCTTCGCCCTGAGCCTCGGTTCATGTAAAACAAGTAATAACGCGCAAAACACCAGTATGTCGACAACCGCAACAAAAGAAATAAATAATCAGGGAAACAGTGTGCCTGCTCCACCGCTGTTTGTGTATAAGACCAGGGCAGACTATAATGACAAGGTGCCCATCCTTTTATCGCCTGAAGATAAGAAGATTACATCATATCCTGATGTAAAGGATGTAACATTGGACGGCAAATTGAGGCTACCAACCATTTTAGAACAAGGCTATCTTATTGATAACAAAGGAATAAGCAAAGATGCAGCTTTTATAAAGCTGACTTATGCTGAATATGCCGCATTAAAAAACACACCCGACGCTAAAGAACTTGAATCATTAATTATAGATAATGAGCCATTTACAGAATTATATCAATGTAAAAGATATTATCCTCAGGCTGAACAGACAGAATATTTCAACAATTTGATTAAAAACGGATTGTTAAGTAAAGAATGCAAGAGAGTAAAATAAATATCTCATTATCAGCATTTCTTAGCGTATTTCATTTTTTATTAACTTTGCGGCCTCTAAAGTTGCACACATATAAACAAAGTTAGATTTAAAGTGTTATTGATAGGCACACTATTACGAATCTTAACTAAAGGATAAATTATTGAATACTAATAGAATAGAAGTGGATAAGAATACAAACCTACTTGATGGCAAAGCCCTGTATTATAGTTTTTTAGCGGGCGCCCAGAGAATTTTTGAGAATCAACAACTTCTGAACAAAATGAATGTTTTCCCGGTAGCAGATGCTGACACAGGGACAAACTTTGCTTCAACCATGCGTTCGATTGTTGAAACAATTGAACCAAGTCATAGTGTCAGAGATACAGCCGCATCCATAGCAAATGCTGCACTTATTGGTGCAAGGGGAAATTCGGGGATAATCTTCGCACAATTTTTATATGGTTTCAGCAATGAAATTACCTCTGATAAAGATATTACAGTTGACGGATTTGCCCATATCCTCAAAAATTCAGTAAAGTACGCTTATCAGGCGATCACCAATCCTGTAGAAGGCACCATGATTACTGTAATCAGGGAGTGGGCCGAATACATTTACCTGAAAAAAGATACCATTACAAGTTTTGATGATTTATTTGTTCTTTCGTTGGAAAAGGCGAAAGAATCGCTTGAACAAACCAAAACCCAACTTCAGGTACTTGCCAAAGCCAATGTGGTTGATGCCGGTGCCAAAGCTTTTGTTTTATTCCTTGAGGGAATCATTGAATTTTTCAAACAAGGAATAAAGATGCTGCTTGGTTCGCGCCGTGCCATAAAAATTGAAGAACTTGGAGCAATTACGCATGAAGAAATCACATTCAGGTATTGCACCGAAGCACTTATAACCGGCGAAAAATTAAACCATGACCGTATCAGGGAAGACATTGCTTTGCTCGGTGACTCTGTAGTTGTGGCAGGATCACCCCAGAAAACCAGAATTCATATACATACCGACAATCCTTCAGTGGCTTTTTACAGGCTTGCAAAACACGGGTTAATTGCTTATCAGAAGGTAGATGATATGATTTTTCAGAATGATGTTGCAACAATGGAAAAACCATCCATGGCAATTCTGACTGATTCTACTTGCGACATCCCCAGGGATTTACTCGACAAATACAAGATACATGTGGTACCCCTGAATGTACATTTCGGTGACCACTATTTTCTGGATGGAATCAGTATTTCAGGAAAACAATTCAGCAAGCTCTTTCATAGTTCCGCACTGTATCCCACAACTTCACAACCTTCGTTTAAAGATTTTACCAACAAATATGCATATCTGTTCACGCAGTATGATTCGGTGGTAGCCATGCATATTACGGGTGCCATGAGCGGTACCTGGGCAAACAGTTCAAAAGCCGCTGAGTTTATTTGCGCAGAAACCGGAAAAAAAGCTGATGTTATCGACACAAAAAGAATTACCGGTGGTCTGGGCCTTATGGTATTAAGGGCTGCACAAATGGCTGAAGCAGGGAAATCACATCAGGAAATTGTTGAGGCTGTAAATACCTGGAAAACCAAAGCCCGCGTTTTTGTTACAACTACAACTGTAAAGTATATGGTGAAAAGTGGCAGGTTAAGCCCAATGAAAGGCCTCATTGGTAAACTTTTAGGGGTGAAACCGGTTGTATTTGTGAACGATGAAGGCAAGGGAGATACACTCGCCAAAGCCTTTACTGAAATGGGATCAGCCAGAATTGTTATAAAACAGATTCAGAAAATTCTGGAAACTGAAAAAATGTGGAATTTTGCCATTACACATTTTAATAATTCAAAGGTTGCCAACTGGTATGCTACCGAAATAAAAAAACTTACAGGTCTTGAGCCAATTTTCATTACTGAACTTACACCGGTACTTGCCATTCATGGCGGACCCGGCCTGGTAACCATTAATATTTTGACCCAATAAATCAGAGGTTTAGTCAAAATTATATGGTTTTTTGACAAAATTGGTTAGGCATCTACTGAAATTATACCCGGCATTTTAATAATTTTATGAACCAGCCCCAAAAGGCTGGTTTTTTATATCCGGATTTTTTATAACTTTCGGACAAATTTTTACAATATGCTACAAGAAAACTTCACCAAATTTGTAAAAGACAGTATAATAAGCAATTGGGATAGAATTGCATTTACCAATTATGAAAGCGACAGCCTTACCTATGGGCAAGTTGCCTATTTTATACATCATTTTCATAGATTATTTGAGAAATGCGGCATTAAAAAAGGTGACAAGATTGCGCTGATTGGCCGCAATTCAGCCAACTGGGCGGTAGCATATATGGCATCAATTACATATGGTGCAGTTGTGGTTCCAATACTTCCTAATTTTATGCCCAATGATGTGCATCATATTGTAAATCATTCTGATAGCGTAGTTTTTTTCGCCAACCAATCCAATTGGGAACAATTGGAAATTTCGCAGATGTATAAACTGAATATCGCCATTTCACTTGACGATTTTAACTTATTGTATTCAAAGAAAGAAGCAAACTGCAATCAGATTCATAATTTCAGGGAACATAATCAGGATCAGATAAAACCAAGTGAATTTAATTTTAGCATTGTACCGAATCAGGAGCTATTTGCAATTAGTTACACCTCAGGTACAACTGGTTTTTCAAAAGGTGTAATGCTCACGCATAACAATATAACAGCCAATATGGTATATTCCAGAACAAATATGCCACTGGTACCAGGTGATAAAATATTAAGTTTTTTGCCTTTGGCTCATGCTTATGGTTGCGCCATCGAATTTCTTTATCCTTTCACCCTGGGGTGCCATATTACTTTTCTTGGCAAAATGCCAACACCACAAATCCTGATCAAGGCATTTAAAGAAATCAAGCCAAGACTCATTCTTTCCGTACCGCTGATTATTGAGAAAATCTATAAAAAACAGATTAAACCAATCATAAGTCAGCCAAAAGTCAGATTGATGATGCTTATTCCTTTCATGGAAACCCAGATTCTAAAAAAAGTGAATAAAAAGCTTGCTGTGAGTTTTGGGGATAATTTTCATGAAATTGTTATCGGAGGTGCAGCTTTGAATGAAGAAGTTCAGGTATTTTTAAAAAAGGCAAAATTCCCGTTTACAATTGGGTATGGAATGACTGAATGCGGACCATTAATTAGTTACGCAAGCTGGAAGATTAATAAAACGAATTCAGCGGGAAGATGTGTTGATACAATGATCATGAAAATTGATTCTCCTGATCCGGAAAATATTGTGGGAGAAATACTTGTGAAAGGTGAAAACGTATTTTCAGGATACTATAAAAACAAGACGGTTACTTCAGAAACCATTGATGCTGATGGATGGTTACACACCGGTGATCTCGGTACGATGGACAGTGAAGGATTCCTGTTTATCAAAGGACGTTCGAAAAGTATGATACTGGGATCATCAGGGCAGAATATTTACCCTGAAGAAATTGAATCACGGATCAATAACTGGCCCTATGTGATGGAATCGCTTGTTGTTGAACGCAAAGAGAATCTGGTTGCCCTGATTTATCCTGATATGGAAGTGATTGACAAGGGAAAGATCGGCGAATCGAAACTGATGGAAATCTTTGAAAACCAACGGAAACAATTGAATAAAGAACTTCCGGTATATATGCAGGTTGCAAAGGTTCAGATTTTTCCGAATGAATTTGAAAAAACCCCTAAAAAAAGCATCAAAAGGTTTTTGTATTCATAAGAATGTGCTGATTGAGAAGTAAAGATTAAAGGTAACTTTTCTGCTGTGTCAGCCGGTTTGTTTCGGAAAATAAAAAACAGGTTACTGAATAGTGCAGCGATAGCTAAGAAATTGATAACAAGAAATCTTCGTAAAACTGCTTTTACATTCTCTATTTCACGGTAGCTGAACTATCTGCCCGGTCCTGACAATTATCTGACAGGTTTTTCAGCAGGCTTTCGAGCACCATACACACGTAGATATCAGGCTTTTCATATTCAACAATCGGTTCATTTAACTTATATTTCCATTCATCCCATATATAAACTGTACGTGAAAATGAATCCTTGAAGAAGTCTCTTGTTAACTTTCCAAACGAATCACTAAGAATCAACACTTTAGGGATATTTGTAATTCCTTGCATCTCATACCCTACAAAATACTCAGATGGATACGGAAATTTTTCAGGAATCGGATATGGGCAGGTTTTTATCGAAGTCGCAAGAGATTTAAACTTTGGAATATAATTAAATTTAACGTCAGTTAACTCCTTCTGCATTGTCAGCATATTTGCCAGATTGCCCCCTTCTCTTTTTTCAGGGGTAATTTGATAATCATCAAAATTATACACAGGTGCCAACGGAAATTTGATCCGGATGTTACGCATAACCTCGCGGTAAGCAATGAAGGCTCCATTATTGTTCCAATGGTTATCAGTCGGCATATAAAGTACATCCTGTACACTGTCCTTGGCCAGGACCATGGTTTTCCGCAGATCGATAACCTGTATCCCAATGTCAGTCAAACTTTTAATAAACTGATCAGTACGGCTTACAGTGCCGGCAGCTTTTACATAAAAAGGCAACAATTCAGGATAAACTGAATACTTTGTAGGGCAAATTACAACATAAAATACAGAATTTCTTTTACTTAAATAATTTTTCCGATACGTGAATTCTGATTGAATGCGGGAAAGTTCTTTGTCTGTAAAGAGATCAGTACACATATAGGTTGGCAATTCCTTATCCACCAAAAACATGGTGCGATTTTCTCCAAGAATTACCTTATCAGGGAAAGGACATTTATTAAAATACTTATAATTCAATGCTGAGTATAGTTTTAAATAATGGTTTCTGAATTCAAAACTATCGTTAAAATATGCATCATAGGCATTGGGAAACTTATCAAGGCTGGATATATCAAACACCGGTTCAGCATGTAACTGCCGGTTTTCGGTATTGGGAAGCGGTTTAAGGATATGAAACGCTCCTTGTATATATGCCGAGCTTATGATGAGTAAAAACAATAAAATCAGAAATAGCTGCGAAATCGTACCTTTTTTTCTCATGGCTATAAGTATTAGAACCTGTAATAAATAAAGGGATTGTAAGTGTTGGTAATCAGGTAAACCGAGCAGAAAAACAGAATAAGTGCAAGAAAAACCGCATACACGGTATGAAATAATTCAGAGATAACAATGCCTGTTTTAGTCTCCCTATTCAGTTTTAATTCAACCAATCCTGTAAAATAGCGGAAAAAGCCTGTTGCACTTATCACACTGATTACAAAGAAAATATAAAACTCATTGTTGATTATTTTAGAATACGCAATGGGGTCGATTCTTCCGGAACTCTGACCAAATAAAACATTGTAATAGTTCCAGGCATATGAAAATGTTTCGGCCCTGAACAAAACCCAGGCCATCACTACAATAAACAAAACATATACGTATCTGAACGGCTTCCATAAAACTCCCGGTAAACGGCCATTGGTCAATTTTTCAAGCATGAGAAAAACGCCATGCAGCAGGCCCCAGGCAACAAATGTCCAGCTTGCGCCATGCCATAAACCAGTGATAAAAAATACAATTATCAGGTTTATATAAGTTCTGAATTTACCTAATCGATTGCCGCCCAGTGGTATATACAGATAATCTCTAAACCATGATGACAATGATATGTGCCATCTGCGCCAGAAATCCTGGATTGAAACTGCTATGTATGGAAAATTAAAATTCTCAAGAAAATCGAAGCCGAACATTTTGCCCAGTCCGATTGCCATATCAGAATAACCCGAAAAATCAAAGAATATCTGCAATGAATAACAAATAATCCCAAGCCATGCTATCAAGGTTGTCATTTCAGTATGTGGGGTTGCAAATACTGTATCAGCTACTGCACCCATCGTATTGGCAAGCAGAACTTTTTTACCAAGCCCGATAATAAAGCGCTTAACCCCCTCCGCAAATTTTGAAGGATTGATTATCCGCTCCTGAAGTTGTAACGCGATATCATGGTACCTTACGATTGGTCCGGCAATAAGCTGAGGAAATAAGGCTATGTACAAACCAAGATCAAACGCACTTTTTTGAACTACGGTCTCTTTACGGTACACATCCATCAGATACGACATTGCCTGAAACGTATAAAATGAAATCCCAACCGGTAAAATTATTCCAGGCTGCTTAATCAACTTAAAACCAATCGAATCAGAGAAAATATTTAAATTACTAACAATAAAATCGGCATATTTGAATACTCCCAGAAATAAAACATTCAACACAACACCGAAAATCAAATAGTATCGTGATTTCTTTTCATTAGCGCCATTACCAATACCAAGTCCAATAAAATAATTAAAGAGAATTGATATAATTAGCAAAGCGGTATAACTTACACCTCCCCAGGCAAAAAAGATGAGGCTTGAAACCAATAGCAAATTATTTCGGTACTGCTTCCTGATAAGGTAATAAGAAGCGAGTACGATTGGCAAAAAACAAAACAGGAAAATGGGTGAACTGAATAACATAGGGCCAGAAATATTATTTACAAATTACATACTTTTAATCCATTCAGTAATTTTTGTCAAGACTTCAGGGGCGATTGTCTGTTCAATTTCGCCATATTCCGAAGGTAAACCGCTTGCACTGTGCTGAAATAAATGGTTTAAACCTGAAAATCTTTCAATTTTAACAGCATTATTGTGGTTCTTTTGCAAGGCTTCACGTATGCCAGCCTGATTTTTATCGCAAGGGACCTGCAGATCGTTTTCGCCGTTTAAAGCATATACCGGACATGTTACCTTTTGAAGGAAAGTTGCGGGATTTAGGGAAATAAAGGTTTTAAACCATCTGGAAGTTAATTTTATAACCTGAGAATCAATACTTTTAATAAATTGATCCTTCTCAGCAGCGTTCATAGTTGTATCATTTTTTGCAACTTCAAGTAAATAGGCTTTGAGTTTGCCATTCAGTACTCCGGTATCTTTCTCTTTTGCTAAAAGTTCATACAAGTCTTTATTTACCAAAGTATTGTTATCAATTTCAAGCTCAGATACTCCGCTTTTGCGCGAAATTAGTACTGTCTGATCCTGTAAAATGGTTTGACCATCTGTTCCGGGAGCTGCCAATAAAACGATAAAAGCAACATGTTGATTTCGTGATGCTACAATTGGTGCAACAATACCGCCTTCACTATGCCCAAGTATACCAATGCGGTTGAGATATACTTCATTCCTGGTTTTCAAGAAATTAAATGCAGATTCAGCATCATCCGCAAAATCAAAAGTGGTTGCAGTAGAAAATTCACCTTCAGATTTGCCAACACCCCTGTCGTCATAGCGCAAAACAGCAATTCCATTGCGTGTGAGGTAATCAGCAAGTACCAAAAACGGTTTGTGCCCCATAAGTTCTTCGTCTCTGTTCTGAGGGCCCGATCCGGTAACAAGAACAACTGCAGAAAAAGGGCCATCGCCTTGTGGTATTGTGAGTGTTCCTGACAAACTAAAATTACCGGTAAGGCTCTTAAAGGTAACATTCTCTGACTTATAGTCAAATGGAGGTTTGGGTTCCTGCGGCCTGTTTAATACAAATCCACTGCTGCTTTTAAACAGCACCAGTGGAAACACCAGGCCACCCTGTTTCCAATTCCCATCCATTACAGAATCTCCGGGCAGAATGAGACCCGAGTAACTGCCACCAATCACCGGAACCTTTATTAACACAGTATCTAATTGAACCTGAGCATCATCACATTTTATGCCTTTGGCTCCCTGATCAGGGCTATCAAGCGTAACGTGCAATGAATCAGCGGCTACAATTATATTGAACACAAGACGGAGAGAAACAGCTCCAACCTTGAGGTTTCCAACCCAGGTTCCTGCTAAATTATGCTGAGCATTCAGGTTCAGGGTCACAATGAAAAAAAATATTATCACATGAAAAAATCTCATAATACCAAATATTTAACAGTACATAAAATGATCCAATGCAGTCTTTTACAGTTTTATAAACTGACCAATTGCCTTGGCATTATTCTGTGAAATCAATAAAAAATATGATCCGGCGGGCAAGAAATCAACTTCCAGTGATTCCCGTGCATCAATATCAGAATTGGTGAAACACTTTTTAAGAACAGTTCTACCGTCTGTATTTCTGACTTCGGCAACAATACCTGCATGAAGCCAATCTGCAGGCACATCAAAAGACAGATGGCTGTATACCGGGTTGGGAAAAATACATAACTTTGAAATATCTGAATTTGAATGAACCCCTTCATAAACAATTTCATAGGGTCCAAGGTCAATTCTGCCCATAAATACCCTTGGCAATCCCACAAGATCATGCGGAGGCAAACCAAGTTCCTGAATATCAGGTGTGCCTGCATCTATCAATGGTGAATCAAATGTAAGAAAATACGGATAAAATCCTGTTTCAAAACCCGGAAGTGTGTCAAGGTTATTTTCATACATTCCAAAATATCCAAGGCCTCCGCCACTTCCGGCAAAAGCTTCTTTACCACCTTCAACATCACAGTAATAGAAATTCGGGTGCGACAAAGGATCCCAAATATAAACAGGCCCCAGTGCTGATAGATTTACATTTCCCCAGATAATTGAATTGTAGAGTGTTGGGGCTGCAGAATCGTTACAATAAAGCCCGCCGCCGTACACAGAAATATTATCTGCCATGGTATTGTTCACAAAAACCGGATCGGAGCCACTATTACATGAAATACCACCACCGAAAAAATCAGCCATATTCAGGTAAATCAAGTTATTACACAAGCTGCGGGTTGGATGACACTGATAAAAACTCATGGCTCCTCCTATAAAACCGCTGTTGCCGGCAAAAATGCAGTTTTGCACCAATGGATTTCCAAAATAAAAGCAGATACCTCCACCCGTCCATACAGCATCATTGTTATAAAAACTGCAGTTAATAAACTCGGGATCAGAACTTTCAGAATAAATTGCCCCGCCGTACCCAGCATTGGCAAACATGGTTGCATTGTTTTGAAAAGTACAGCTTGTAAATTTGATATTTGATTGGTTCAGTAGTGAAACGGCGCCACCACGGTAATATGCATGATTGTTTATAAACTGACAATCGATAAACTGTACATTTGAATAACCATCGGCATGAATTGCTCCGCCAAACTGCATAAGCGAATCAAGATCAAGTGCTTTGGTATACAAAAATTGTGAATTAGTGAAGACAGAGGTGGGATTTGTTGACGGTGTATTTAAAAACCTGATTCCATGCCATCCTCCGTGCATGGCCAGCGTATCAGTAAATCCCAATGTATCAGTAACTGTAAAAATTACCGGCAATGCGCCGGTACCATTTGCAACAATGCAGCCCTGCACATCAATAAAATAAAACCCATCGAACAAAACTTTTGTACCTGCTTCAAATTGCAGACTGGTTCCGTTCGCAATGAATAAATCGCTGGTAACTAATACTGTATCAACAATATAATTACCTGATACTGTGCCGCTTAATTCGATATTGGTAGCTAATACACTCCCCTGGAGCATGACTAACAACAAATAAAAACGTAAAAAAATCTTCATAGTTTAAAATGCCAACATATTAATAATTGCGGTCCCCAAAAATTGCTGACCCTATTCTGATTAAAGTGCTTCCGTGCTTTATCGCTAGTTTGTAATCACCAGACATACCCATTGAAAGCTCTTTAAATTCAGGGTTGTTTTCAAAAAAATTGGTTTTTAGAAAGTGAAAATAATAATTAAGGTTCGAAAATTCCTTATCAATCAAGTCATTATCGTCAGTCATGGAAGCCATCCCCATGACACCAGCAATTGATATGTTTTTCATACTTTTATATTCCTCACTATTCAGAATACCAATTGCCTCGTTAAGATCAAGACCATATTTAGTTTCCTCAGTGGCAATATAAAACTGCAGTAAGCAAGGAATTATACGATTGACTTTAATGGCTTCGCGGTTGATTTCAATCAGAAGTTTTAAACTGTCGGCTGAATGGATCATGCTGATGAATGGTGCTATATATTTGATTTTATTGGTTTGAAGATGGCCAATAAAATGCCACTGTATGTCGGCTGGTAAAACAGCTTGTTTCTGAGCCAGTTCCTGTGCCTTATTTTCACCAAAAATGCGTTGTCCCTCTTCATATGCTTCAAGAATAGCCTCAACGGATTGTGTTTTTGAAACCGCTACAAGTTGATCCTTAAATAAAAGCTCGTTTCTGATTTT
>CAZKCK010000005.1:39453-52883 GCA_964550695.1 uncultured Bacteroidales bacterium
GTGTTTTTGAAACCGCTACAAGTTGATCCTTAAATAAAAGCTCGTTTCTGATTTTTTGGAGATTTTGGCGTATCAGCATTTTAATATTTTTGAAACCACAAATTTATAAAACCCTGCTAAAGGATATCATTATATTACATCTTTTTAAAAAAACTTTCAATTGCATGAATGGCATTCTTTACTCGTGCCTCGCCACTTCCTTGTATTATTGCATAAGGTTTTTGAGCCAGTTCAAGTTCCGTTTTATACATATTAAAAAGCTGCATTCTGAAGTGAGGATGTTCACGCTGTGGATCATATTCCCATGGGAGATCGATATCAGTCAACAAATAAAAATCATATGGAGTATCTTCAAGTAACTTCAATATCAATGGATTGCAATTTTCATACTTTACAATGCTCCAGATTTTACAAACAGTAAGTTCTGTATCGCAAAACAAGTACTTTTTAGCCTGCTCAATAAAAGTATTTTCATTATTTATCTGGCCATGTGCAATGGTAAGAATATCATCCTGAACGTATGATCTGCCAAGATTATTGATGTATTCGCGGGCGAATTCAGGAACAAAAACGGTTTTATAGTAATTTGCCAGGTTTACGGAAAGCATTGATTTCCCGGTAGATTCAGGACCCGTGATTGCAATTTTTCTAATCATTCAGGACGCGTTTTAATGTAGCTTTTTCTCCAGTTTATGTAACCCGAAACAGCCAATGCAAGGAAAACGAAATATTGAAAACCGGTAAAAACCAGGCCCACAGAAATAAAAAGCGGTACAGCTATCAAATCGCCGGCTATCCATAGTATCCAGCTTTCAAGATTTTTTCGGGCCTGCAGCCACATGGCCACTATAAAAATTGCTGTTGTAAGTGCATCATACAACGGAAAGTTACTTTCACGAAACATGTGTAAAACAAAGTAAACCGATACAAAGAGTATTCCTATTACTCCCAAATATATCACCATTTGTTTTTTCCCTAATGCGGTAACTGTAAGAACTTCATCATTATTCCCATGTCTGCTCCATTTCCACCACCCATATATACTCATCAGAAAGTAAATAATATTTATAACCATGTTAGCATAAAGGCCGGAAGTGAGGCAGATATAAATATAACATCCTACATTTACCAATCCGGTCGGATAGCCGAGGATATCCTCTTTGCGCACATACCAAACACTCAACAAACCAAATAAAACAGCAATAAACTCAAGGTAAGTGGTTTGCAGCAAATTGTAATAAAAGTCACTAAAAATATTAACCAACATCAGGCATATATTCAAAACCCGGCAAAAGTACAGTTTTAGCACAAACATTCAGTTGATAGATAGCCATGCATTGCTAAAACAACATAAATATCAAATTAACTAATTTATTATCATTCGCTTACACTCCGATTATAAACATATTCAAATATTTTATTATTCAAATTTTCAGGAATAAAAGGCTTATTAATAATATCATTCATTCCGGCACTTGTAATACCGTCTTTAACTTCCAACAGTGAAGAAGCCGTAAGTGCAATTATGGGCAGGTGAGCGAAATAATCTCCCGATAACTGTCTGATTTTTGCAGAAGCCTCATATCCATCCATTACCGGCATTTGCAAATCCATCAGTACGATATCAAAAATATGCTGTTGTATCATATTGAAGGCTTCCAGGCCATTTTCAGCATGTAAAACCGTTGCATTCCAGCGTTTTAAAAATTTAGTGGCGATCATCTGATTTATTTTATTGTCTTCAACAAGCAAAATCCTGATGCCGTCAAGAGGCTTGAGATTATCAACAGTTTTAGATTCTTCACTCTGTAATTGCTTAAAACTGATGCCGAAAGTCATATCGAATATAAAACTACTTCCGATTCCGGGTGTGCTTTTTACTTCAATTTTCCCATTCTGAAGTTCAACAAGCTTTTTTGTTATTGCGAGTCCAAGACCGGTTCCTCCAAAGCGACGGGTAGTATTGGAGTCAGCTTGAGAAAACAACTCAAAAATGGTTGTCAGTTTATCTTCCGGAATTCCAATTCCTGTATCAGAAACTATAAACCGGCACGTCACCTCCTTCTCCTTGTGCAATAAGCTGATATTGATTCCTACCTGTCCTTTTTCAGTAAACTTGATTGCATTGCCAATCAGATTTGTAAGAATCTGATTCAGTCTTACCGGGTCACCTTTCAAAAACAGAGGAATTAAATCGCTGACTTCAGAATTCAGTACGATATCTTTATCGGTGGCTCTATAAGTAAATATTTTCAAAAGCCCGCTAAGTAACTCTCTGATATTAAAGTCAATACTTTCAAATTCAATTTTATCAGCTTCAATTTTTGAAAAGTCGAGAATATCATTGACGAGCGAAAGAAGGTGGTTCCCTGAAAATACGAGTGTATCCAGATATTCCTTTTGATCAGCGCGCGGGTCTTCACGGGCAAGCAAATGTGCGGTTCCAATAATTCCGTTTAACGGGGTTCTGATTTCATGACTCATCATTGAAAGGAACCTTTGTCGTGCCATTGAGGCTTCTTCAGCTTTTATCCGAGCCTGAATCAAATCTATTTCGCGTTGTTTGCGTTCAGTAATATCTCTCAGAATAAAAGTAGCATACCAGTAATCTTCAACATGTACAGGTGACACCGATACTTCCGCGGGGAAACGTCCGCCTGATTTTCTGATACAGAATAATTCAATAAATCCTTTGTAATGCGGTGCATTCCTGATATATTGAGGAATTCCCTTGTGGTCGGCAGGCCAGCCTGAAGGAAGTGTTGACTGATCAAAAACCAAAGCATATGACTTGCCTGCAATTTCACTGATGCTATAGCCAAAAATCATCTCAGCGGCCGGGTTCCAGAATGTAATCAACCCATCGTTGCCGATCATTATAATGGCATCGTTTGCAGATGCTGCCAGTGAAAGAAATTTTTCTTCATTTAATCTGGCTTTTTTAAATGACAGAATACTCTCACTTACACGAACGATGGTATTTATCAGTTGGGCCCGTTGAACCGGTTTAAGTAAAAAACCATCAACGCCCAATTCGAGTGCTTCCTGAAAAAACTCAGTATCACTGTATGCCGAAACAATCAATGTTTTAACTGCCGGGGCGATTTTCTTAATCTCTGCAATCATCTGAAGGCCATTCATTCCAGGCATCTTCAAATCTGAAACTACTACATCAGCTCCAAACCTTCTGAAACTTTCAAGCCCTTCCAAACCATCTTTAGCCACAATAATCCTGTCGACCCTCCGCTTGAGCATTTCAAGCATCGGCAGCCTGATACTGTCTTCGTCCTCAACATATAACAGGCATAATGGAAGCCTGTCCGGTAAAATAATTTTTTCATCCATATAAACTAAATTACATGTAAAATAATGGCAAGTTTGGCATTGTGGCTAAACAATCTGAATGACATTGAATCATGATGGTTTACTTCTTTTTTGCTATAATTTAAAAAAGTATTATTCTCAATGCCATTTAGTCTCAGCAAACTGTCAAGCCAAAGAATTTCCTTCACGGGGTCTAAGGTATAGGTTTTTTGCCAAATATCGGAAAAAAAATGGCTGATGGACGTATATTTTGTGAAGAAGTCTTCATGCGATTTAAAACCAAAAAAATCGAGAAAATCAGCATTTACCAGTAAAAGTTTTGTACTATCAACCACAATAATTGTTCTGTTTTGTGTTTCAAACAGAATTTCCATAAACTCTGAATAGGATTTGGTTGACCGCAGGAAATCAACAATATGCGTCATTTCTTCCAAAGCTTTTACAAGTGCATTCCGGTCAATTGGCTTTACAAGAAATTTATTGATGCCAACTTCAATGGATTTCATCAGAAAATCTTTAAACTCAAAAGCAGTGGTTATTATAATAGGCACAAACTGATTTAATTGCCTTATTTCCCTTGCCATTGTTAATCCATCCATCAACGGCATTTTAATGTCAGAAATAACAACATCAGGCTGGTGTAATTTAAACATTTCGATACCTTCCTTTCCATTTTTTGCAATCACAACTTCCTTAACTCGCCGGCGGAGCATCTCAGAAAAGGGTTCCCTGACAAATACCTCATCCTCAACATATAAAACCTTAATATCAAAAATTTCTGTTGTAGCCATTTGGTTTACATTATTATAGTATCGTTGTTTACAGGCAGAAAAATATCGAATCGGGTACCATGCGGATGTAGCGTGTGGAATGCTACCTGTCCGCCATAATTTGATACCAATCCCAAAACCACAGACAACCCCAGACCACTGCCGTTTTTTTCACTTTTGGTTGTAAAAAATGGTTCAAAAACTTTATCGGCAATACTTTGTTCAATACCTGGCCCATTGTCTTCAACTGCTATATTTATCCATTCTGTTGCCTCAAAATCAACCAATAAACTGTCAAATGAAGATTTAACTTTTTTGAGGATTACAGTAACATATCCTTCACCATTGATGGCTTCTGCTGCATTACGCACCAAATTGGTTACAATCTGGTAAACATGCAATGATTCAACAGGATATGTTATTTTGCAACCAATTTGCTTCTCCAATTGTATAGTTGGGCTTACCTGAAGGCGTAATGCCTCAATAATTTCAGAGAGCAATCCGGAAAGATCAGTTAATGAAGGTTTTAAAGCAACGGGATGATAATTAAACACATTTTTTACCAGAAGCTGTGCCCTGTTCAGGTCAGACCTGATATTTGCTAGACTTCCATGAAATTGCCCTGATGCTGAAGCATCTTCCATGGCCAACTCGAGATTAATGGAAATGGCCGATAAAATATTATTAAAATCATGTGTGATTCCAGCCATTACAGAGCTAAGTGCTTCAAGTTTTCTGATATTGGCATCATTTTTTTCACCAACAACCTTTCCGGTAATATTGTGTTTAACAAACAACATAAACTCAATCCTGTCATTGGTATCGAACAATGGGGTGGCAGTTACCGATTCATATAATACTTTACCGTTGTTATGCCGGAAGTTTAAGCGTCCGGTCCAGACATTTCCGGAACGCAAACGGTTAATAATTTCTGCACACAGTCCATTTTCATTGAATCCAAGTTCAGGTACGCAGAACGAAGCATTGATCACTCTCTCAGCAGGATATCCTGAATTTTGCTCAAAAGCTTTATTTACAAATATTACAACACCATCAGGGTCCGCAATAATAACGGTATCTTTAATTTCATTCAATGAGCTAAAGAGATGGTTACGTTCATGCAGTATTTTATTATAAATTCGAAAATCCCTCACAATAAAAACGAGAAATTCTTTTCCTTCTGAATGTATTTTAGAGGAATAAACTTCAACAGGCAACAATGAACCAGATTGCTGTTTCAATTTGCCCCGAATTGCTGTATCATGGTTTTCTGAAAGATGTGAATATAAAATAAATGGATCATCTGTTGGATGTTCATCCGGAAGAAACAACCGAAAGAAATGGGTATTTATCAGATTATTCAAATCATAATTACTCATCCGGCAAAAACTGGAATTTGCCTGTATTACGGCACCGTTAGAATCTACGATTAATACCCCGTCGTTCATATTTTCAACCAGTTGAATATATTTTTCTTCAGCCCCCTGCAATGCATCTGATTGCATCTGCTTTTGGTTGGTCAATAATAAATTGCTCGACTCAAGTTCTGATTCTTTCTGTTTAAACTGTGAAACATCAGTACAAAACACCGCAATTGCCGGCATATTATTTATGCTATTTGCTATATATTGAAATTCAATACGATAATATACATTCATGCCGGTAGTATTCCCAACCAAATGCTCAAACTGCACCTGTTTACCTTCAAATGACTGATTGATTCCATAAAGCATCAGCGTATCGGAATGCATTGAACCATA
Source organism: uncultured Bacteroidales bacterium (assembly GCA_964550695.1). Classification (GTDB taxonomy): domain Bacteria; phylum Bacteroidota; class Bacteroidia; order Bacteroidales; family TTA-H9; genus CAZKCK01. The sequence goes on from CAZKCK010000005.1 coordinate 45,308, forward strand.
TATTTTGTCAATATCCATACCCTGACGAATTTTAATATCTCTGTAATCTGCCATTAACTTACTATAATGACCGTTAAATGACAGGATTTTCCGATTGCCTCCCACTACAAAAACAGCAACATTTTCGGGACTGTTTATTACGTTATGAAGCAATTGATATGTTTCTTTCAACTCTTTGGTACGAATTTCAAGTTCTTTTTCATTGATAACAATTGCTGCCAATCGTTCTATTTCACTAATCAATCGTTGCCTGATGATTGGTTTCAGCAAATACCCTTCAACACCGGAAGCTATAGCCTGCATCAAAAAATCGGTATCATTGAATGCTGAAATAATCATACACCGGGTATTTCGGCCAGACTGCTTTACTTTGCTGATTAGTTCCAGCCCATCCATAACTGGCATCCGGATATCAGTGATCAGGATATCAAATGATTCCTTTTCAAAAAGCTTCAGTGCTTCTGCACCATTCTCTGCTACACACAATTTATTTACACGTCTGCCAATCAATTCTGCAGTATTTTCTCTTATTTCAGGTTCATCTTCTGCATATAAAACTGAAATTTCCAATTTTTCGATCGCCATAATATTTAAATTTACAGTATTATTTCAAAAGATGCTCCTGCATCCGTATTCTTCACTGACAGACGTCCTTCCATACTCGTTTCTACAATTGTTTTGGCCATATACAGCCCTAGTCCGGTTCCCATGGACCGGGAGGTAAAGTAAGGCTCAAAAATCTTCTCTTCCAAACCTTTTTGAATACCTCCTCCGTTATCGCTGATACAAATAACCGGTCTTGCATTTTCTTCAGCAATCCGCACTGAAACCCAGCCTTCTGCAATTTTTCTTTCAATAATAATTTCTTTAGCATTGTTCAGTATGTTTAACAAAACCTGCGAAAATTCATTCTCAAATCCAAACACACTTACATCATGCTCAACTATACTTGAAAGTTTGATATTATTATTCTTGAAAGAGCCATCAACCAATGAAATAACCTGATTTAATGAATCACTCAGTTTAAAATTTTGCTTTTCTTTATTGGGTTTAAAAAAGTTTCTGAAATCGTCAATGGTTCGCGACATATAAGTTATCATTCCCATTACGCGTGCTATTTTTTCTTCAAGATATTCATGCGTAAGTTCGTTATATTCAAAAGCGTCTTCAATATTCTGAATAATTACCCCAATAGAATTCAGGGGTTGTCGCCACTGGTGGGCTATATTCTGAATCATTTCGCCCATGGCTGCCTGACGTGATTGCTTGATAAGCATATGGTCCCTTTCACGCAACTGATGAATACCTTCTTCTACTTTCTTTTCAAGGCTTTCATACATCACCTTCAACTCATCAGTCATTTTATTGAAATTCTGCGACAACTCATCTACTTCGGTTACACCAACAGGTTCAATTTTAGCAAGCGTAATCTTCTGCGTCATCTTTTCAGTAGCTTCAAGAAGGTAATTTACAGGTGCGGTAATACGTGAGGCAATCATTTCTGACTTTTTGATCAAATATAAAAAGAACGGGATATAAAACAGGAACAGAAAAGCAATGGCAATATATCCCAGAATATTACTCTGCCTGTTAAGTTTATAAATAGATGCAAATACAACATCCTCATCAACAAGCGTATAAAGCCGCCATCCAGTTTCCTCAGCCACTTGTTGCGAAATCAAAAATACCTTTCCCCCTATTTTCAGTTCTGTCAGATTTCTTCCTGAAGTAAAAAAATCCTTAAGGCCGGTTGGTATATTCTTATTCTTCAGTAAATTAAAATCATCCGGTTTGTAGGTAGTCTGCTTGATGGTTTCTTTGTAATCATGACGTGTTAATTCATTCATTCCCAATAGCTCCTGAACTGATTTTGGCATAGCAAGAATTACACCATGTTCATCGATAAGAAAAGGGCTGCCTTGCCAGGGGAGCTTCATCGCAAGAATATTGGTAATAAATTTCTCAACGGTAATGTCAATTCCTGTTACGCCCTCCAGAAAATTTCCATTGTAAACAGGAACTATGCACGAAGCCATCCATCCCATGCCGGCAGGATCCAGGTAGGCATCTGTCCATACAACACCACGTGAAGGATTGTGCATTGAATCAGCTTCATAGTAAAAATTATAATCAGTAATCCGCATATTGGCAGGGTATTGTTCATAAGTCTTGTCAATAAAAGGATAATACCTGTTCAAATTGTCAAACGAATTAAAATAGATGGCCACAATATTGGGGTCAATATCAGTAAAAACCTTGTACAAGGGATCGAAAGCTTCTGTGGCAGCAGCTTTATTATAATGATATGGTGTAAACGCATTTAGCCCGGAATAATAAATACTACCGCCTCCATCATTGTTTTCTTTATACATTGTACCATTCTCAGCAATTTTCATAACGGGTGGCTGGCCGGGTAATTTAAATGACGTCGGATTTTTAAAAAATCGCTCATTTTCTGACTGAAGAACCCTTGCAACATTGCTGACCTGCATAAATTGGTAATTAATTTTTTGGGACTCTCTCAAAGTAATTTCGTTAAGACTTTCTCTTGCTTCACTCAACAAGGTGTTTTTAGTACGTATATTTTTGTAGGAATTGATGCTGAAGTACAAAATCAGAAGCATAATTTCAATAATGATAATCGGAATCAATGCTGATCTTACAAATTCCTTCTTTATCAATGATTTAAAAGAGACCGGGCTTTTATTCTCGTTCATAATACTATTAATTTTCAAAGCAACAAGCAGTTCAATGATTTAACTAAAATCTGGGAGCAATAGAATCCTATTCAAATTCGAACCCAAAAATAGGGATAATAAAGTTTTTATATATCTTTATCGTCTTAATTTTGTAAAAATAACAAATTTCCGACCAATTTTATAACATTTTAATAATCAACTTACAAACATTATTCTAATTCTATTTTATGAAAAATAAAATTCTTTTTTTCGTTTTGCTGGCCTTTTTTCTGGCATCATGTAAACAAAAAACCACAGATGAGACAAAAAAAATTATTGGTCCACAAGAACTTAAGTTAAGCAGTGACCTGCTAACGCCTGAACTTATGTGGGCTTTTGGCCGGGTTTCTGACCCCAAAGTTTCACCCGATCAAGGTACAATACTATTTGGTGTTACCTGGTATGATATTCAGGAAAATAAAGGAAACCGGGAGCTGTATACAATGAAACCAGATGGTTCTGATAAAAAACAAATTACCAAGACAGCCTTCTCAGAATATGATGCACAATGGACCCCCGATGGTAAAATTATGTTTATGAGTGCTGAAAAGGATGGGATGCAGGTTTGGAAGATGGATTCTGACGGTACCAACCGTATGCAGATTACCACAATAGAAGGTGGAATTAACGGATATAGTTTTTCACCTGATATGAAAAAAATGCTTTTTGCGGCTGAAGTGCCGGCGGAAAAGGTGAACAAAGAACTTTTTGAAGGACTCGATAAAACCTCCGGAAAACTCATGAACGACCTGAATTACAGACATTGGGATTCATGGGTTGAGAGTTATTCACATATTTTTCTGGCTGATTTTGATGGTAAAGCCATCAGCAATGCTACTGATATTATGAAAGGTGAAGAATGGGAATCACCCGTAAGACCTTTCGGCGGGATGGAACAAATCTGCTGGAGCCCCGACAGTAAAAATATTGTATACACCTGCCGTAAAAAGAAAGGTGCTGAATATGCCCTCTCAACCAACACTGACCTTTATATGTACGATATTACAAATAAAACAACAACAAACCTTTCAGAATATATCATGGGCTACGACCAGAACCCGGCATTTTCGCCCGATGGAAAAACCATTGCCTGGCAAAGCATGAAGCGTGACGGGTATGAAGCTGACCAAAACAGATTATTTCTGCTCAATTTAGCTACAGGCTCAAAAAAATACGCTACCAAGGACTTTGATCAGGATGTGAATGGATTTACATGGTCAGCCGATGGCAAAACCATTTGGTTTACAAGCAACGACAAAGGAACTGATGAGTTATACAGTTACCTGACAGAAACAGCAACAATTACAAGGATTACCAAAGGAATTCACGATATTAAGCAAGCTGTACCAATTGGCGATAAACTACTCACAGTACAGGTTTCGATGTCAAAACCCGATGAATTGTATATTGTGAACCCTGCCGATGGAAAAGAAACAGAGATTTCATTCATCAATAAGGCATTGCTCGATCAGCTCAGTTTTGGAAAAGTAAAAGAACGGTATATCAAAACCACCAATGGTGAGATGATGCAATCATGGGTGATATATCCGGCCCATTTTGATTCAACCAAAGTTTATCCAACCCTGCTTTTCTGTGAAGGAGGACCACAAAGTACGGTAAGTCAATTCTGGTCGTATCGCTGGAATATGCAGATTATGGCAGCAAACGGCTATGTAATCGTAGCTCCAAACCGTCATGGGGTGCCGGGATTTGGTCAGGCATGGAAAGAACAAATCAGTGGCGATTATGGCGGTCAAAACATGAACGACTACCTGGCAGCCATTGATGATGTAGCCAAGGAACCATGGTCGGACGAAACAAAACTAGGCTGTGTGGGCGCAAGTTATGGAGGTTTCAGTGTATTCTGGCTAGCCGGAAACCATCAAAAAAGGTTCAAAGCCTTTATTGCGCATGACGGCATGTTTAATCTTGAATCGCAGTATCTTGAAACAGAAGAAATGTGGTTTGTTAATTTCGATCTTGGCGGACCGTTCTGGGATAAAAAAAATGCAGTGGCCCAAAAATCATTTGCCAATTCACCACACCGCTTTGTTGATAAATGGGATACCCCCATTCTCGTTATCCACAGTGAACTCGATTACCGCATTACAGCTTCTCAGGGTATGAGTGCGTTCAATGCAGCAAAATTACGCGGGATTCCTGCCGAATACCTGTACTTCCCTGATGAAAACCATTGGGTGCTGAAACCGCAGAATGCTGTGCTTTGGCAGAGGGTGTATTTTAACTGGCTGCAAAAATGGCTTAAATAAATAATACCATCATTCAATACTTTCATTATGGCAAAAGACGCATTCCGGCTTCAGGCTGAAGATATTCAGGATTTACTGCCCCCCATGGGTTTCTGTCTGGTATCAAACCAGATAACGGTTGACGGTATGCCTGTTGGGTATATGTACCGCGAAGAACCCTACGAATATGTGGAAAAAGAAAAAGCCCGTGAAGACAACGATACCGGCTGGAGGTTTCTTTCGGGAAACGAAACTGATGAATACCTTGACCAACCCGGCAACAGTAAGTTCTTTAGCGTAAATGTGGTTGCCAATTATGACAAGGCAATTATTCCATATGTAAAAATGCCCAAAGGCACTGAACTCGAAAGGATTGAAGGCACTGACGAATTCAGGCCCGTTTAATCGTTGATGCGAACATAAAAAGCCAGCCGCTTCGGATGAAATGGCTGGCTTTTTTTATTTATTGGAATCCCGTTAGTTGAAAAGTACTCGTGCTTTATCAATAACTGCCTGAATTCCTTCGGGTTTTGATCCACCGGCTGTGGCAAATCCGGGCTGGCCTCCTCCCCCGCCCTGAATTTCTTTGGCCAGTTCACGAACAATCTGCCCGGCATTCCAGCCTTTCTGCGTTTGTACTTGATCGCCAATAAGCAAGGATATTCCCGGCTTGCCTTCATTCACATAAGCAAATAAAAGAACAACCGATGGAACCTCAGCTTTGATGATGAACGCCAGATCCTTGATTGAAGCTGCATCAGCATCTATTTTTGTAATCAGCAACTGAAATCCCTCCTTCTGAATCAAAGACTTCACAAAAACATCTTTCAATGAAGCGACTTTTTCTTTTTTCAATTTTTCAACCTCTTCTTCAATGCGCTTGTTTTCATCAATCAGGTTTTTTACACCTTTAATCACATCCACCGGGTTTTTTACCAATCCCTTAATTTCTTCGATCAACAAAATATGCTGATTCAAAAACTGCAGTGCTGTGCCTGCCGTGATACCTTCTATTCGTCTTACACCAGCGGCAATGGCACTTTCCGATATTATTTTAAACAATCCGATCTGACCGGTAGCCTGCACATGTGTTCCACCACAAAGCTCTACTGAGTACGCAGGATCAAATGAAATAACACGTACAAAATCACCGTATTTTTCACCAAACAGTGCCATGGCACCCATTTCACGGGCTTGTTCTACCGGCATCGACCTGGCTTCGGTAAGCTTTATATTTTCGCGGATTTTTTTGTTCACAATGTCTTCAACCTGCTTTATTTCTTCATCACTTAGTTTAGCAAAGTGTGAGAAATCAAAACGTAATTTTTCGTCATCAACCAACGAACCTTTTTGCTCTACATGGCTTCCGAGCACCTGCCTGAGTGCTGCGTGCATCAGATGCGTGGCGCTGTGGTTGTTGGCTGTTGACTGCCGTTTTTCCGAATCAACCACGGCACGGAATGTTAGTGTGGGATCAGCAGGTAAATGCGAAATGATATGGACAATCAGATTGTTCTCTTTCCGTGTATCTTCAATTTCAATTTTCTGTCCGTTGGCTTCCAGGTAGCCTTTGTCGCCAACCTGCCCACCCGATTCAGCATAAAACGGGGTTTGTGCGAGTACAATCTGATAAAATTCTCTTTTTGCTGTTTTAACCCGGCGGTAACGGAGTATTTCGGTGGTTGCTTCCAGCGCATCATATCCTACAAATTCAGTTTCATCACTTTCGGGAACCAGCTCAACCCAATCGTCGGATTCTTTGCTGGCAGCGGCCCTGGATCTCTCTTTCTGCTCAAGCATACATTTGGCAAATCCTTCCATATCAACTTCACAATCCTGCTCACGCGCCATCAGTTGGGTGAGGTCGATGGGGAAGCCGAAGGTATCGAACAGTTCAAATGCAAACCGGCCATCAACTACAATTTTACCATTCAAATCGGCAAGATGCTGGTTGAACTTCTGAATGCCATGGGCCAGCGTACGCAGGAAATTGCTTTCCTCTTCGTAAATCACCCGCGTAATAAGCTCCTGTTGTGATTGCAGTTCAGGGAAATAAGGCCCCATCTGATTTACAAGTACCTGAAGCAGTTTATTGATAAAAGGCTCTTTAAACCCAAGGAAGGTAAATCCGTATCTGACAGCACGCCTGAGTATACGCCTGATTACATATCCTGCCTTGTTGTTGGATGGCAGTTGCCCGTCGGCAATGGCAAAAGAAATGGCACGCAGGTGATCGGCAATTACACGCATTGCAATATCCATCTTAGCATCATTTCCATATTGTAAGCCGGCAATGGAAGCCAATTCCTGAATCAAAGGCTGAAAAACATCCGTATCATAATTGCTTTGTTTACCCTGCATTACCATACACAAACGCTCGAAGCCCATTCCTGTATCCACATGACTGGCCGGAAGTTTTTGCAGGCTTCCGTTCGCCATCCTGTTAAATTCAATAAATACCAGGTTCCAGATTTCGATTACCTGCGGATGACTGGCATTCACCAGATCCCGTCCGGGAATTTTTGACCGTTCCTCCGCAGACCTGATGTCGGCATGTATTTCAGAACACGGCCCACAGGGACCTGTATC
>CAZKCK010000005.1:52893-54531 GCA_964550695.1 uncultured Bacteroidales bacterium
CCTGTATCGCCCATTTCCCAGAAATTATCCTTTTTGCTTCCGAATAAAATCCTTTCTTCCGGAACAAACGCTTTCCAGTAATTATAAGCTTCCATATCGCGCTCGAGGCCATCGGCACTGTCGCCGCCAAATACCGTTACATACAGGTCTTCTTTGTTTATTTTATAAACATCCGTAAGCAATTCCCATCCCCAGGCAATGGCCTCTTTCTTAAAATAATCGCCAAATGACCAGTTTCCGAGCATTTCAAACATTGTGTGGTGGTAAGTATCGTGACCCACTTCCTCAAGGTCGTTGTGCTTGCCTGAAACACGTAAACACTTCTGGGTATCTGCAATTCGGGGGAATTTAACGGGGCTGTTTCCCAGAAAAATATCCTTGAACTGGTTCATCCCTGCATTGGTAAACATCAATGTGGGATCATTCTTGATAACCATTGGTGCTGAGGCTACTATCTGGTGTTGCTTCGAGGCAAAGAAACCTAAAAAGATCTTACGGATTTCAGCTGAATTCATGTACATCGCGCGAAGTTTGAAATAATTTGAATGAAATAACGTTTATTGGAATGGCTGCAAATTTAAGTGTTTTTGCTAACTTTGCATGCTGTAGCATGGTTTCAATATGCTAACCACACAGTTTCAACCGAATGGCCAAAAAAGAACGATATCATTTTGATCCTATTTCATTAACTTACCAGCTTATCCCTATCAGGTTCAGGGACAAGCTGAAACGTTTTTTATGGACGATAGCCACCGGTTCCGTTTTTGCATCTGTGGTGTTGTTGGTTGCGTATAATTTCTTTTCATCACCTAAAGAAAGAATTTTATTACGTGAAATTGAGCAGTTTAAATTTCAGTATCGGGTGCTGAATGATCGCATGGACCGTGTACAGAAGGTTTTGGCCGACCTGCAGCATCGTGATGACAATGTTTACCGTGTAATTTTTGAAGCTGAACCTATTCCCGCCTCGGTCAGGCAATCCGGTATTGGTGGAGTTGACCGCTATTCGAAACTTGAAGGCTACAAAAACTCTGATTTGCTGATTGAAACCTCAAAAAAACTCGACAAAATCACCAGTGAATTGTATGTTCAGTCAAAATCGCTGGATGAGGTGTTTAAACTGGCCAAAAGCAAGGAAGTTATGCTTGCAAGCCTTCCGGCCATTCAACCAATGAACAGTCGTGATCTGAAATATATTTCATCCTATTTCGGTTATCGCGTGCATCCATTCTACAAAACCCGTATGTTTCACGAAGGCATTGATTTTACGGCGGCCATCGGCACAAAGGTATATGCAACAGGCAATGCAACCGTTGAAGAAGTTGTTCAGAAAATTACGGATGGTTACGGAAAGAAAATCATTTTAAACCACGGATTTGGCTATAAAACGATCTATGGTCACTTAAGTGCATACAATGTGCGTACCGGTCAGACGGTAAAACGGGGAGATTTAATCGGAAGGGTGGGAAATACCGGACTTTCATCAGGCCCTCACCTTCATTATGAAGTGCAATGGAACGGCAAACAGGTGAACCCGGCTTATTTTATGTTCGACCTCAAACCCAAAGATTTCCAGGATATTATTGAGCAATCGCCGGATTTTAAGTAGGAAGGCATTAGGCAGCAGGCAACAGGCAA
>CAZKCK010000006.1:0-1400 GCA_964550695.1 uncultured Bacteroidales bacterium
CAATATCAATACCTTGGGCTGCACATAAGAAACTGTCTTTCTGACAAATAAATTCTCCACCCAATTCACCGAGGTGTAAAGGAATGATTTTGCCTGGATAAGGTGCACCAAAAGCCACATGGCCTTTGCCGAAACCATTGAACATGAAGGTAGTAATAAAGAAACCATCACCGGTGAGCATGCGTTTGAAGCCTGCAAAAATTCCACCACCGGTACCTGTCTGCATTTGGATGCCATCTTCCATGTACATCATCGCACCAACTTCAGCCCGTACACCTTCGTTAGGATCGAGCTCAATTTCAACGATTTGCATATCGTCGCCAAAAATTTTATAATCAATTATGTCAGCCATAGTTTTAAGTTTTTAATGAGAACAAAGCTAAAAGATTTTGGTGAAAAGCAGAAAATGATTTTTAAATAACGCTTAAAACAGAAAGCCAAACAACCATAGGGGGATTTTTTTATCAAAACCGGTTTCGATACCATCGGCCACAACGTACGCTTCTTCTATGCCGGTTATTTGTTTGTTGCCTTTTGTGCGACCGCCAGTTTCAAATGTGTACTTACCCTCCACAATAAAATCGCCAGAATGAGGTAATTCCGTTTTATAACCATGTGTAATGTGCTGAACAAAAAAGGTTTCCCTGAGTTGGCCTATATCAGCTTTATCAGGTGCCAGTGCATACATGAGGTTGGTGTTGTGCAGGAACAGTTTTTCTGGTTTTCCCATTTTACGAATCCCTTTTGTGTCTGATTCAAGCATATGGATTAATTGCGCACGTTCAAGCAATGAAAATAATTTGAGCAATGTTGGCCTTGAAACCTCCGTAAGTTCTGCTATTTTATGCGTATTGGGCTTAAATGGTACCGAAGCTGCAATAATGGCCAATAGTTTCTTTATTTTTACAATACTATGGAAATCAATATTTTCTGACATTGGCAAATCTGTTTCAAGGATCATATTGATGGTACTCCTGAGTTTTTCGTGGTACACATCTTCTCCTTCAATTAAATACGGGTAATTCCCGAAGCGCAAATAACCTTCCATTACTTCCAACGGTCTGAATTTGTGTGTCATTTCAAATGCAATTTCCATGTGGTCTTTTACAATTGACTCAAGGTCAATGGGTGGTGCCTGAATTCCAGCCTTTAGCCAAAGGTATTCACGCAACGACATTTCGGGTAAAAAATAACGGATCAGGCGACGGCTTAAATCTGCTTCTCCCTTATCAATTTCGAGGATGGAAGAACCTGTGAAAACAATATGCAGGCTGGCATACGTATCATAAATCTGTTTGATTTCAGATGACCAGTTGCGGTACTTGTGTATTTCGTCGAGAAACAGGTATTTGCCACCTTTTTTGTAGCTCAGTTACTGACAATAAAATTTTAAAGGCTTT
>CAZKCK010000006.1:1410-52288 GCA_964550695.1 uncultured Bacteroidales bacterium
GTTCAAGCAGTGTGTGGGTAGAAAAATACAGATGGCTTACATCCACAAAGAGCAGATCTTTTACTGGCCCCCCGAATTGCTGTTTGATATGCTGCAACAATAAGGTCGTTTTTCCAGTTCCCCTTGCCCCGAGGATTGAAATCAGGCGGTGTTCCCAATTGATTTTTTGGAGCAGGAACCTTGAGAAACCTTCGGGTACCTGCTTGAGTTTGATAGCATATATTTCAAAAAGTTGTTCCATATTGTAAAGTCTATTTTACAAAAGTAAGGTAAATTTGTTAAACCTACTTTACAAAATTATCGAAAGCTCTAAATTTTTTACCCATTAATGTCAATTTGAACCCACAAAGAACACCGATAATTGACTCAATTATATGATTATCAATTAAATTATGGATTGAGCAGCAGAATCTGAATTATTGAAGTGTTGATATGAATTGGTTGGAAGCAAATAGAACAGGTTGTTTTCAATCAGTTCAAAAAGCCAAACAGCCATAGGGGGATTGTATTCTTATAGCCAATTTCGATATCAACCACTTCTATGAAGGAGCATGAGTTATTTGTTGTTGAAGCCTTGCAGGTTAATTTACAATGTATTAATCGATTGTTGTTTGAAAACAATCAATGCGCTGATCGTTTTATAGCAAAAAACGGTCAATGGACTGATTGTTTTTAAGGTAAAAAAGGTCAAAGCGTTAACCGTTTTTTCTGAAATGGTCACCCAAGTGATTGAATTATAAGTCTAAGGTGTTGTTTATGTGTTTATTATAAAATTGGGTGTTCTACATGCAGATACAAAACAAGTTAAACTGGAGCACGAGGCTGCTTGTGCCTGGCAGTTTGCTGCATTTTGTAAAATGTGTTTTACAAAATCGGTGCAAATTTGTTAAAGCGGTTTAACAAAAACATAAACACATTAGTAAACTTCTAAATGCTAAATAAAACTCACTGAGCAATTCGATAACGGTTACTACCGCATCGTGAACATGGGATTTGAGGATTATCGTCCTTCCCTAAATATTGGTCACATTTAGCACAATAAACATCTTTGATTTTGGGTCCGATAATATAAAGCAATATCCCGATACCTAAAATAGAAGCACCTACATACATCGTGTAAGAAACATCTTTCCATTGAGTTTCCTTAAAAAACAGTACTAAAATTAATGAATAACCGATAGGAATAAAAGAACCTAATATTAAATATTGACCGATTATTCGACCTATGAATAGAGATATTACAAGAAATACTCCAACTAATATGTAATACCAACAGCTATAATACGGAAGTGCAAACTCCATTCGCCAACTTAGGAATCCGATTATAATAAAAATTCCTGCTAAAATCCCAAAAATGAATTTAATAATGCTCATAATAATTTATTTTAAGATTTAAATTAATCGATTTGTTAGATAAATTACATTATTAGTGTTTCAATATAAATTAAAAAGATTCAATTGATTAGAATTTTGCTCTTTGAAATTTTGTATATCGGAATTATTAAACATATGATTTAGAGGATATTTGTAAAATTTGTCAATGCTTATGCCATGTAGCATTTGGTAAATCGATTGGGATAAACCTTGTGCAAAGGCATAATTACCATGATTTACAATTGAATTGTTTGAAACAAAAATATTTCTGAAATCGTTTAGAACCTTAAATGCAGTATAATACCGATGTACAAATGATTTCAAAGAACTTGTTTTTTAACATTGAATCGGTAAAAATGTTATTAAACAAAAATAAATCAGGCAATTTACTTTTCTTAAAAATATCTCAGGTAATGTATCAATCCCGCTAATTATAACATGAAGTAGGGGTAATTCATGACCAAACGAGAATCAACAATGTTTATAGTTTGAACAAGATGCTCTATTGCAAATCTTAAATTATTAATGCTTAATCGATTACAATTCCCCAATCGCCCGCTTCAACTCTGCCATCTGTTTCTCGGGAACCACGAACTCAATTTCTTCCCCGTCTTTTTTAAGCTTGCAGCGTTTGTTTACGCCTGATACCTTTACGAGGTAATCAGAATTGATGATGACTGAGCGGCTGATGCGGATAAATTGCTTGGGGAGCATGGCTTCAACAGCCCCGAGGTTCATCGAAACTACTTCTCTTTTTTGTTTGCTCAGATAAATCTCTGAATAATTGGCATCGGCTTCAATGTACATGATTTCAACAGGATGCAGCAGAATATAGGCAGAGCGGGTGTTGAACCGGATTTTGCGGTGGCTGTTCAGTTCGTTTTCGAGCAACTCCAGGCGGTGTTCGAGGTTGTGCTGAGGGTAATCGGATTTTACTTTTGCAATGGCCTCGGCAAGTTCATCAGGATCAACGGGTTTAAGCAAATAGTCAAAGGCTCCGGCCTTGATGGCCTGAATGGCATACTGGTCAAAAGCTGTCACAAAAATGGTATAAGGTTTCAATCCGTTCATTTTCAACTGTTTCAGTACATCAAAGCCGGTTATAACGGGCATTTGAATGTCGAGCATCAACAAATGGGGTTGCAACCTGAGCAGGGTAGCCACGGCCAACTGCGGATCGCTGATACCGGCAACTACCTTAACGCCGGCCATTTTTTCCAACATAATGCGGAGATATTCTATTGCCCTGGGTTCATCATCAATGATTACCACTGAGAGTGTTTCGGAATTCATGTTGCCAATGTTTTAGTTGAATACTTTTTTTGTCCCGGCAAGGTTAATTTTTTGCGGAATACCTATCACAACCCTTGTACCTGCAGGTTTTCTTTCTGCATCATACAAGTCGGTAATTTGTTCGGTAACCGGTGTTTTATTGTTGCGGTTCAATAAGTTGTAATACTGCCGCATGATGGTATTGCCACGCCCGGTTGAGGTTGAGGGGTTTCTGGATGCCTGTTCGCGGCCAATCCCGTTATCAGTTATACTTATATAAATGTACTCGTGTTGAGCGGAAATTTCTATTTCAATCCTGCCGCCACACTTTTTGGGGGCAAGACCGTGTTTTACAGAATTTTCGGCATAGTTCTGAATGCATGATTTCGGGACCTGTATGCCCTGATTCACTTCAGGATGAACTTGCACTGTGAATTCAAACAAGTCGCGGAACCGGCATTTCTGGATTTCAAGAAAATTCACTGTAAAGTCAATTTCCTCCTTAAGCGAACGTGTAACTGATTCAGAAGAACTCAAGGTAGAACGCAGCAATCTGGAGAAGCGCATAAGCAGTGAACAGGCTTCTTTGTTGCGTCCCTGCATGATTACTGATTCAATGGTATTCAATGCATTAAAGGTAAAATGCGGGTCAAGTTGATTGCGGATGGAGAGCAACTGAAGTTCGGCTATTTTGAGTTGTGTCTCTGTTTTTCTGCGCTGCTGAAGGCGTTGCAAATTGCGCACCAGCAAAATAAAAAAGAACACACCAGCGTAAATTGCCAGATATACAGGATATTGCCAGTAATACAACTGATTAAACCCACACTCCATCACATATTGACGGCTATCAGCCTGAAAACAGAATTGCGGATTTTTACCCGTATGCTGAATGGTGAACAGTAACGGGATTGTAAATGTAACATGTGTCTTAAAATAAGCAGGGTAGGTGAGGTTGTTTCTGGTGATGGCCCACACATCAGGTTTAGCAGTACGAAACAACAATTCTTTGGTACCATCCAGATCGAAATCATATTGAAAAACACCTGCATCCCCATTGAGAATTGAAGGACATAATACTTTATTTAACTGACAATCAAATAATTCAAATTTGCCAAAAGATTGATACAACAAAATACTATTTTTCTTTTCTGAATCTGCAATTACCACGATATTATAATTTTCAGTCCGGTAATCAGAGGAGAATTCCCTTTGTCGCAATAAATTTCCTTTTGCATCATAGCATTTTAAGGCTGGAATACCAACGGCCTGCCCGGCATATTTACAGAAGGAAACCAATGAAATTTTACCCTGTTCGGTAATAAAACTATTGAATATTCCATTGAATTTACCTTGTGATACGATGGGTTTGAATAAAAACTGCAGGTTGTTATCCAGCACAATTACATAGGCACAAGTATCCTGCATGGGCAGGGTTTTATCTGTGAGGTTTCCCGGTCCATAATTGGTTACGGCTATTTCGTCCAATCCATCACCATCAATATCCGCTATATCAAATGGACCAATGTGGCCTCCAAGTTCCGGAGAAGAGAAAACGCTGTCATGTTTCAGGTCATAAGCAAAAACTCTTCGTGGAGCTAAATTATAACCGGTGGAAATGGCAAAAACAATTTCTTTGTTTCCATCACCCGTGAGGTCAGTAACTTTTATTGCATGAAAAATAAAGTCATGTTGCCCCATATATGATTTGACTTTGGTTATGAAGCGATTATGAACATTGAATTTCCCTTTCGATTTGTAATCAATCCCATTCAGCAGCAATGAATCACCTTTTACTGTAAAAGCATAAATTTCGTCAATACCATCATTGTCAGCATCACCAACAAGACATTTAACGCAGTTTGGCATGAAAGAACCTTCAAAATCATAATGAAAATAGACTCCTTTCTGGTTGCGAATAGCTACTGAAGAACCACCATTGGTATTTGCACTTGCACTGTACCATTCTGAATTGCCATCATGGTCAAGGTCATAATGTTCGATGTTGGAATCAGTGCCGATTGTTTTCTCATATACCGGAAGAATCGTGTATTTATCAAATAAATCAGGCACGACCCAAATAATGGCAATTGCCATTGGCAAGGCAAGTGTTGCTGGGTGTAGCAATATGCTGAACAGTAAACCTTTTACCCTGGAGTTGAGCATGGGGTACTTTTTTATCTTACAAAGATAGCTTTTTTTGATATATCAAAAAAAATCTTATAAAATACCTCTTACCGTTTTTTCAATTTTATTTTTTACCTGCTTCCAGGTCACTTTTTTAAAAACCTTAGGATTAACTTCTTCTTCAGCATCTTCAAAATAGGTCAAACTTTTAAGTATATGAAAATGGTCTGTAGTTGGAAATTTTTTAGTGAAAAAATAGAGCATCTCTTTGATTGTAAAGTGATTCAAAAGAAAATAGATGTCATAAAAATCTTTTTTGGCTCCTCGATTGGCAATGGCTGACAATTTCATCGGGATTATGTCGTGCATCGAAAGTAATCTAATCCCATCACTTTCAATCAAATTATCGATCAATACATAAGGATATTTTAAAATGTCAACTTTAATATACATGCCTGACATTAGCGGATAGTCAACATTCAATATCAAAGAGTTAGATTTTTGAAGCACGATTTCAAATTTAAAATCTTTTTGCAATTCAGTAACAATAAAGTTCGTTTCAAAATCATCGAAAGTAAAAAAATCCAAATCCACAGAAAGCCGATGACCTAACTGCAAGGCTAAGGCTGTGCCACCAACTAAATTAAATCGATCAAGGCATTTCTGCCGCATCATCAATTTCAATAATTCCAGAGTTTCTGCGTTGACTGCGGTGTATTGTAACATCTGAATTGATTTTTAGACACATTGAAATATTTGCTGCAAAAATTGAGTGTGACTTTATCCAGACTTCTGCATTTTAGAGCTTCAGCTTTTATCCTGTCAATCCCATAAAATGATTTTATCTCAAACCAGTCATTTACCGTACCTTTAGTAAGTACACGTTCAATAACCTGCCTTGCATTTTTTTCAAAATCAATTTCTTTAAAATCAATATCCCAGAAAAGTACCGGATTTAATTTCAACATTTTACATATTTTTTGAGACGATAATTATTTGAAAATACCATTTTTTGTATAATAAGCACAAGCTATCAGATTTTCTTCTTTTCAAAATCCAAATATACGAAATCTCTTTTTTACATCCAAATCTTTTTTGTAAGTTGCCGACACATTTAAAGCTGTTCCTTTCAGGTTTAAAGCAGGAATCATTTTTTTAATAAGTAGCTGTATTTCATAATAATAATATAACAGAATGACAAATCATGTATCCATTGGGGTTGATATTGGCGGCAGCCATATAACTGCTGTGGCCATTGATCCTGAATCGCGTTCGATGATCACCGAATCGACGAACAGAAATTCAATTGATTGCAACGGAAGTGCAGATGAAATTCTTGCAGTATGGGCCGAAACGCTACAAAAAACCATGGAAACCGTTAAAGATAAACATATTACCGGAATTGGTTTCGCCATGCCGGGTCCGTTTGATTATCCGGCTGGAATTGCACGGTTTGAAGGCGTTCAGAAGTATGATCATTTAAATGGTGTAAATGTACGTCAGGAACTGGCCCGGAGGCTGAAAATCAGCAATGCTAACAGTCTGAGGTTTATGAATGATGCAACCTGTTTTGCAGTGGGTGAGGCCTGGATGGGTGAGGCAGCCAATTATGCCAGAGTGATGGCAATTACGCTTGGGACAGGTTTCGGTTCTTCATTTCTGAAAGATGGTATTCCGGTTGAATCCGGACAGGAGGTGCCTCCCATGGGTTGCGTTTACCATTTGCCATACAATGAGTCGATAGCAGATGATCATTTTTCGACCCGCTGGTTTCTGAGTAAGTACAAAACTGCCACCGGACGCGAGATTGAAGGTGTAAAGGAGATGTCAGATGCATACCAGCAGGAGCCCATCATTCATGCCATTTTTGCAGCGTTTGGGGGTTCACTGGGTCTGTTTCTGGCGCCCTGGCTCAAAAAGTTCAATGCCGGATGTCTGGTGATCGGAGGAAATATTTCGAAGAGTTATTCACTATTTGAAGATGGGCTGCTACGTTCATTTAAAATAGAAGGACTTGAAAATCTGCATATTTATGTTTCAAATCTCGGTGAAGATGCCGCCCTCGCAGGAAGCTCAAGGCTTTCGGATGATGCCTTTTACCGTAAACTGGATACATCTGCGATAAAATAGGAAACAAAGTGGGGGAGTAACAAGTGACTCGTCTTGCTGAAAAATGTATTTTTTTTTATGAGTACATTATCCCATCAGGCAATAGGCAATAGGCAATAGGCACTAGGCACAAGGCATTAGACAATCACTCTTCAAACAATGATCTTTAATTTTCCTATAATCCCATAAGCACATGAACACATGAGCACATTAACTCATTATCTCATGAATCCCATAAGCACATTATCTCATTTTCACATCTTCACATTTCCATATTCTCACATCTTCACATTTCCATATCTTCAAATCTTCACATTTCCATATTCTCACATTTTTCCTGACTTATTAAAATATTTTATAATTTAGCCCAATCCAAATTGAATTATCTCTAACCACTAACAATCAACCAGCTATGACAACTTCCCGGTTAAATGTGTCGAAGATGCTTCCCATCATGATGGCATTCTTTGTAATGAGTTTTTGCGACCTCGTAGGCATTGGCGTCGACCGTGTTAAATTAGACTTCCAACTCAGCAATACGCTGGCGCAACTTATTCCATCGGCAGTTTTTTTATGGTTTTTAATTTTATCAGTTCCGGTTGGAATATTACAGGACAGAATTGGTAAAAGAAATGTGTTGAATATTGGTATGATAATCACTGCGTTGGGATTATTGGTTCCTTACTTTTTATATGATTTCTCAACCATTCTTATTGGTTTTGCTTTACTTGGAATCGGAAATACCATCGTTCAGGTTTCAGCAAATCCGCTTTTGGTTGATGTAGTTCCAACCAACCGTCAATCCAGCTTTCTGAGCTTTTCACAATTTGTAAAGGCCATAGGTTCAATGATTGCCCCACCGCTTGCCGGATGGTTCGCACTTCAGTTTGGCGACTGGAAACTGATGTTTTTGGTTTTTGGTGTAGTTTCGGTTTTAACCGTTTTATGGCTTGGATCAACCAAAATCGAAGAATCAGTCAATAAGGAAAAAAGAGCCAGCCTGTCATCATCTTTTGCTTTGCTTAACAACAGCTATGTGCTGATGATGGTCATGAGTATTTTCCTGATTGTTGGTATTGATGTGGGAATCAATGCCGTATCAGGACAGTTCCTGCTGAGCAAATACAATGCATCCCAAACCCTTGCTGAGTCGGGACGAAGCGTATATTTCTTCGGTAAAATGCTGGGAACCTTTGGTGGTGCCATTATGCTCACCTTGCTTCCTTCGCGAAAATTCTTTTTCTGGTCAGCTATTTTGTCAATAGTTTCTATTCTGGCACTTTTGTTCGCACCTTCTGAAATGACCGCCTTAGCTATAATTTTTATTATAGGTCTTGGTGTTGCCAATATTTTCCCGCTTGTTTTTTCACTTACTGTTGAAAAATATCCTACCCGTGCCAACGAAATCTCAGGGCTGATGATTATGGCAGTATCCGGAGGAGCCGTTATTCCTCTGATTATCGGATGGGTAACTGATTTTACAGCCAGTGCAACTGTCGGGATGATTGTTTTATTGGCTTGTGCAGTTTATGAACTATTTTCTGCACTTTTAAACCTGAAAAAGCAATAATCAGGAATTCAATAATTTATTACTGATGAAACAAGGTTTCCGGAAAACCGGACAGTACCTTTTGCCTGTGAACAAGCCCGCTTTGTTGTCAGGGGCTTATGATATTTATCCTGCATTTGAACTTCCCGAAAATCAAATTCGTATCGGTTTTAACCAATTAGCGAATGAAATTTCAGGTCATCATGTGGTGTGTATTGATGGGTATTCGGGTGTGCTATTTGACAGTTTCAGAGAAAACCTTGAAGCCGAACTGAATCATAAAGGCATTGTTAGCCAGTGGATTGATGTTTCAACATTATTAAAGGATGAAAGTGAAATCAACCAACTGGTTGAACCTTTTCTGGGTGGAGATGATCCTTTGTTTGGCACTAGAACGAACCTTACACTGTCTGATTTTTTCGATCAGCAAAAAGTTAAAACTTTAAAACAAATTGCTGAACAATCTTTGACCATTTATTATGGTACCGGCGCTTTTCTTTTTGCCACTGATAGTTTTAAAGTTTACATCGATCTGCCAAAAAATGAGGTTCAGTTCAGGTCTAGAGCCGGAAGCATCACAAATCTGGGTACAAACAGCCCGGATGATCCGAAAAAAATATATAAAAGGTTCTACTTTGTTGACTGGGTGGTTTTGAACCTACATAAAAAACAATGGATCAATAATATAGATATTTTTGTTGATGGACAAAATCCCGAATCACCCACTTTTATAGCTGGTAAGAACTTACTGGATGCTTTGCATCAGATGGGTTGCAATGTATTCAGGGTCAGACCCTGGTTTGAACCCGGAACTTGGGGCGGGCAATGGATCAGAAGTAAAATCAATGGTTTGAACAAGGATGTTCCAAACTATGCCTGGTCCTTTGAGCTCATCGTACCTGAAAATGGTCTGCTGTTCCGGAGTTCGGGTAAACTGCTCGAAGTTTCATTCGATTGCTTGATGTTCACTGAGGCAGAAGCAGTTCTGGGCGATTGTTATCCGGTTTTTGGTGCTGAATTCCCAATCCGTTTCGATTTTCTGGATACCTTCGAAGGTGGAAATCTTTCAGTTCAGTGCCATCCGCAAAAAGAATACATCCGAACTCATTTTGGTGAAAATTTTACACAGGAAGAAACCTATTATATTCTTGATTCACAAAACAAGGCGCATGTTTACCTTGGGTTTCAGGAAAATATTGACCCTGAAGGTTTTAAAACTGCACTTGAAGACAGTTTTACAAATTCAGAACCTATTGACATTGTGAAATATGTACAGAAACATGAAGCCAATAAACACGATCTTTTCCTGATACCTCCCGGAACAATTCATGCCTCCGGTGCTGATAATCTTGTCCTCGAAATCAGCAGCACACCCTACATCTTTACCTTTAAAATGTACGACTGGCTGCGGCCTGATCTTGATGGAAAGCCCAGACCCCTGAATATCAGACGTGGGATGGAAAATCTGATTTTTGATCGTAAAGGTGAAAAAGTGAAGGATGAACTGATTGCGAAACCAAAATTAATAAACGAAGGAGCAGGGTGGAAGTTGTACCATCTTGCGACCCACAAAGAGCATTTATATGATGTTCATCGCATTCATTTACAATCTGTTATTACTATTGACACCGAGGATAAATGTCATGTGTTAAGTCTGGTGGAAGGCCGTCAAATTACAATAATTACGTCCGGAGGTATGCATCAACAGTTTAATTATGCTGAAACCTTTGTGATACCTGCGGCTTGTAAACACTATCAGATTGTAAATACCGAAAAAGAAGAAGTAATTTTGATCAAAGCTTTTGTAAAATAATTCCGGACCCAATAATTCAAATTTTCTATGAAAAAAAGTCTGATTTTAATCCTGGTAGCTGTTTTATCATGGATTTCTGGTGCGAATGCACAACAATTGTTTAATGTTGAAGATCATCTGATTAGTGGTTATGAAACAAAAATCAGCGGCACTGATTTCAATTACCATTCTGCCTTGCCTGATTTACGCGATTGTATCCTGATCAGAGCCAACAGCGGAAACGACTTCATGGAATGGGAAACTGCACCTGTGCCACAGAATATAACTGAAAAATTTGCCACCTTCGTCTGGATTGCCGCAATTGGATCTGGGCCGGGATTGGCCGGAATGGATCTGGCAGTGAATGATGTACAGAAATTCTCATTCCAGACCGACCATAAAGATTTTTGGCTTTTTGATGCTCCCGATGGTTCAAGTCTGGCTTTCAGGTCAATCATGACTGACCAATATGGAGACAAACATGGCTATATGATTTTAAGAATTCCCCGTGACCGTGCGGTACCCGGAAAACCGCTGAAAATAAAGGTTACCGGCGGTAAATATAATCTCACTTCGTGGTATATGACATTTAAAATGCCTGTAAAAACCGGTTTTAAAGTGAATTCATACCAGGCCATCCTCAAACAGGGTGAAGCACGTAAACAATTGGTAGCTATCGGAATGTTTTATTTTGGAAATGAAGCAGATGCAAAAGTTTTTGCCGATGGGAAGGAATTGCTGGATACGAAATTGAAATTTGGTTACAACTACTTAAAACTGGGACTCGATCCTGTTAAAAAAGACAAAAAAGTTGATTTGAAAGTGATAGCCGGAAATTTTACAGCATCCGAAAAAATCACCCTTAAACCGGTAAAGCACTGGAAAATACGGTTTATACAGCATTCACATACCGATATTGGTTACACACGCCCGCAAACAGAAATTCTGGCCGAACATCTCAGGTATATCGACTATGCACTCGATTACTGCGATGCTACCGACATTTATCCCGAAAATGCAAAATTCCGGTGGACCTGTGAAGCATCGTGGGCCGTGGATGAATACCTGAAATGCAGACCCGAAAAACAGATTCAGCGTCTCGTGAAAAGGATCAAAGAGGGTAGGATAGAGGTTACCGGAATGTATTTTAATTTTGATGAAATACCGGATGAAAAAATCCTTGCCACTTCGCTCGAAGCCATCGGAAGAATCCGTGAAAAGGGAATTCCGGTTGAACTTGCCATGCAAAATGATGTGAATGGCATTGGCTGGTGTATGAATGATTATTTTAATGATCTTGGAGTTAAATACCTGAATATGGGCACACATGGCCACAGGGCATTGATTTGCTTTGACAAACCAACCATGTTTTGGTGGGAATCGCCTTCAGGCAAAAAATTGCTCACTTTCAGAGCCGAACATTATATGACCGGAAATACAGTGATGGATATTCAATCGGGCGATATTGAACGGTTTAAAGACAAAGTTTTAAGTTATCTTCTTGAATTACAGGGTAAAAATTATCCTTATGACCTGATGGCCATACAACACTCCGGATACCTCACCGATAATTCTCCTCCATCAACCACTGCCAGTGACCTGATCAGCGTCTGGAATGAAATGTTTGAGTGGCCGCAGCTTACAACATCCACAGCTTCAGCATTTTTTGAAGAAATGGTTACAGCGCATGGTACCGAATTTCCCGTTTACAAAGGCGCCTGGCCCGATTGGTGGACTGATGGTTTTGCTGCCGGAGCCAGAGAAGTTTCAGTTACTCGAACAGCTTCTGCCAATCTGAAAGCAAATACTGCAGGACTTGTGATGGCCGGTTTACAGGGTACACCCCTGAACAACCACCTAAATCAAAATATTGAACTTTCTGATAATGCCTTGCTTTTCTACACCGAGCACACTACAGGATACTCTGAAAGCGTACGCGAACCTTTGAGCCAGAATACAATGGAACAACGCTCCCTCAAGGAATCCTATGCCTGGGAAGCTTACCGCAGGTCATCCATACTTGGTGAAGAAACCATGGGTTTATTGCAGGCACAGTTTACGCGCCAGAAAGACCCATCGTTTGTGGTTTACAATACCTTGAACTGGAAACGCTCTGGTCTTGTTACAGTTTACATTGATCATCAGATAGTTCCACTGGGGAAGATGGCCGGGATTTATGATAATCAGGGAAACCGGATGCCGGCCCAAGCCCAGGAACATCGTTCCGATGGCACGTACTGGACAGTTTTTGTGAAGGATATACCTGCTTTTGGATATCGTAAGTTCCTGATTAAATCAAGAGTGATGGATGAATCTTCAACAACTACCAAACCTGAAACGATCCTTGAGAACAAATGGTATTACATTGTTGCTGATTTGCCAAAGGCCTCGCTAACATCAATTTATGACAAAGAAACGGGGTTGCAATTAATTGATCAGGAAGCAAATGTAAAGGTTGGTGAGTTTATTCTTGAAAAACTTGGCAATCGTTCGCAAATGGAATCGCGCAAGCTTGATTCATATGAGCGCATTCTGCTTGATACCATTTGGTTCGATTCAATGCATCAGGGTGACGTATGGAAAAGTATCAAATTTTATGGTGAGACTGAAACGGCAGTAAAACCGCGCGGATTCAGCATTGAATTCAGGCTGTTCAATGATTTTAAACGCATTGATATTGTTTGCCGGATGACCAAAAAAACAATTGTTGATCCTGAAAGTTTTTATATTGCATTCCCTTTTGGTCTTAAAGATGCGAAGCATTTTCTGGAAGTACCCGGAGGTGTAATTGAAGTAGGAAAGGACCAGATTCCCGGTTCTTCCAATGACTGGTATACCATGCAGGATTTTACAGCGCTTCGCAACAACAATACCCAGATTGTATTGTCATGCAATGAAATGCCACTGTTTCAGTACGGAGATATCAATACCGGAAGATATAAAGCCGGAGCATTGCCACAGGGGCCGCATCTGTATTCATGGCCTATGAACAACTATTGGGTAACCAATTTTAATGCTGATCAGCGGGGCGGGCATACATGGACGTATTCGCTTACATCGTCAAATGATGTTTCAAATGCTTTTGCCACACAATTTGGCTGGGGAAACCGGATTCCTTTCCTGAGCAGGGTGCTGCCCGGAGGTGGAATTGGTGACGAAAACTGGGAGGGAAGCTTTATTTCAGGATGGCCTCAAAATACAATTCTGGTAAGCTGCACACCTGAAGCAGATGGAAAATCAGCAATGATTCAATTAAGGGAGACTGAAGGGAAATCTGTAAAAATTGAACTATTACATGGGTTGAATTCTAATCCATTGATACTAAAGCGTGTGGACGTTACCGGAAAAGAAATCCCCAATAGCAGCAATGAGATATTGCCATTTGAAACCAGATTTTATAAATTTGAACTTTGAGGCTATCCAAGCAATGCTTCGATGGTTTGATATAGAACTTCAAAAGTAAATGGCTTGCTGATGTAAGCGTCCATTCCGGCATTCAGATATATTTCCCTGTCACCTTTCATGGCATTGGCTGTCAGCGCAATCACTGGTGTGTGTTTTCCTGTATTTTTTTCCAGCTCTCTGATATTTCTTGCTGCCTGATATCCATCCATTACCGGCATTTGTATGTCTAGGATAATCAGATGGTAATCATGTGACTGGTACAATTGAAAAGCTTCATATCCATTTGATGCAAGATGGACATCAAACCCCATTTTAAGCAATTGAAATTTGGCAATTTTTTGGTTAATCAGGTTGTCTTCGGCAAGCAATACGGAGTTGTTACGGTACTTCATGGTATTCACCTGCCCTTCTGATTTGTTTGGAAGTACCGGTTCTAATACCGGAAGTGTGAAAAGAATTGTAAACCAGAATTCTGATCCCTTTCCTAATGAACTATTTACACCAATTTCACCTCCCATCAGGTCAGTGAGTTTTTTACAAATCGAAAGCCCGAGTCCGGTGCCGGCAATCAGTCGGGATTTATCCTGCTTCAGGCGTGAAAAAACCTGAAAAAGCGATGAAAGTGATTTCTCAGGAATTCCAGGGCCCGTATCCATTACGCTGAATTTCAGGCCAATTTTATTGATTTCACTGCCAATCATATCAACTTTCACAGTTACCGAACCCTTTTCAGTAAATTTTACAGCATTGTTTGTCAGGTTCAGCACTATTTGCCTCAGACGCGCAGCATCGCCAACCAGAACTTTAGGAATCGATTCGTCGATCTGCATATCAAACATCAGCGATTTTTCATTGGCTTTCAGCCTGTTGATTACAGCAATGTCATCCATTACTTTCAACAATTGAAATGGCTGATGATCAATTTCAAGCTTTCCGGCCTCAATTGCTGAAAAGTCAAGCACATCATTTAGCAAGACCAATAAATTTTCTGCTGAAGTTGTGATTCCTTTCAGCAATTCAATCTGGTCGCTTTCGAGGTGCGTATTTTTAAGAATTTCTGACAATCCAAGTATTCCATTCATGGGTGTTCTGAACTCATGTGAGACACTCGCAATAAACTCATTTTTTGCCTGCGTACCGGCTTCAGCAAGATCTTTGGCATTTCTGAGTTCTTCCTCGTATTGCTTTCGGGTGGTAATATCCCACGAGAACCCGATAAGTCCGGTTATCTGATGATTTGCATCGCGTATGGGAGCCAGATTGGTATTCACCCACTTACGTGTATGATTGTATTCAAATTCTTCTTCAGCGTTGTAAAAAGTCTCACCGGTTTCCAATACCTGGTGTTCTTTGTCAAGATATTCAGGGTTGTTGTATACATGAAACACATCATGAACTTTTTTTCCTAAAATTTCCTTTGATCCGAGCCCGACAAGTTCCTCAAATGCCTTATTTACAAGAATATAGTTCAGGTTCAAATCTTTAAAATAAACAAAAGCAGGAATAGTAGAAAGCAGCGTGGTTAATTCTTCGGCACGGGCTATCAAACGTTCCGTAACTTTCTTTAAATCAATCGTTGTACGTGACAGAAGGGATGAAAGTATATTTTTTTCCTTGTTTGCCCTCAGGTATTTAAATTGTGATTTTTCATAATCGGATTGCAGAAAGACCAATTGATCTGCCATTTCCTCTCTTTTCAGGCAGAATTCATCCCACGAGCCAATCGTGTTCATTTCATCAATAAGTCTTTGGTATCGGTCAGGCATCCGTTTTTTGTTTAATGGATACCAGCGTAAAAGTTTCGTTATGGAACCCACAGCTTGAATTGTAATTATTCCCAATTTCACCGTAGGTAAAAAATCCTGCTAACGGAGCCTGCCATTTTTGCCAGGCAGCTTCAATTTCTTCTGAAATGGCAGGGCCCAATGCACTGTGTCTGGCCATACATGAAAAAAGGAGCAATAAATCAGTTTGACTATGCTGAGCATAAAAGTCATTAATTTTATTTCTGGTATAATCAATAATTTCAAAACCCGGTGATGTTGAAAAGGTTACAATGGAACCTTTGGGTACGGAACCAGCAAAAATCAAAGCTTTTTTTACAATATCAACGTTGATTACAGCCCTTAAAAGGTCTTCTTTTCCGGGTCTTAAAATCAATAATGGATATTCAACGCCTATTTCAGGTAAGTCTTCATCATTTACATTAAGATAACTTTTGTAAACATCCAGTGCTGGTTCATTATCAATGGTATAAACAATATTGCCTTCTGATTCAGTTATAATTTTATCGGCTCCAATGCTCACCCAGCCACTCGTTGCAATCCCATGAATTTCAAAAATATCTGCATCGAGTACAAGGGCAATTGAACCGTTGCTACAAACTTCATCTTCAGAAAAAACATAAGTCTGCTTAAAAGCCACATCATCACCGGCCAAGCCACCATAAATTTTAATATCATCTCCGGTAATTGCCTGAATACCGGTTACAAGTTGTTCACCATCAGTTAAAAGCCCGCTGGCCAGCACAAATATTGTGGGATTTTTAAATTTGCTTTTTGCCCATAAACCCAATTTATGGCCCAACTCCAGCGAAGATATATTCTCTCCGTCAAAGAGTTTCTTTTGGTATGATTCCTTCTGCAATTCCAGCAAAACACAGATAATGCTGTTTTCTAAAATTGCATGCCCATCTTTGTTATATAGAAATTCCCCACAGGTTGAGCATCCGAATACGGTAATACCCTTGTGTTTGAAATATTCAGTAATTACTTTAAAATCAATACTTACCGAGCTGAAAATGATAGCGATTCCGGGTTGAAAATCATCTTGTAGTGCAATTTGCACTTTTTGGTGAAACTCTTTTAAGCTGAGTGCTGTAAATGATTTTGTTTGCATAATATAAGTTTATTTTCAAAAGCTAAGTCAATAACAAATATACATCATAATCTGCATTCAAGAGCATGCAAAATTCATATTATTTATTGATGCTCTTTTTACCGGGTAATAAAAAAAAGCACCCGGGAGTGCTTCTTAGTTATTTTATAAAATTAACATGCTGAAATAAAAGCAAGATTTATTTATACACTTGATAATCAGTGTATCCTTCAGGGCCGGCAGCATAAAATGTGGATTGATCCAATTTTTCATTCAATGCAAATCCAGATTGCATCCGGTTCACCAGATCCGGATTGTTCATAAATGGCCTCCCAAAAGCAATCAGGTCAGCATTTCCGGCTTCAAGGTCATGATTGGCGCGGTTCAAATCATAACCACCAGATAAAATTAGGGTCTGATTGAATTTCTGCCTGATGGATTGCTTGATTGAATCAGGAACTACCGGGGCTCCCATAGCTGAGTGATCAACAAGGTGGATGTAAACCAACTGAAGTGTATTAAGTTGTTCAGCAAGATAGTTGTAGGTTTCACCAATCTCAGGATATGGAGCCATTGAACTGTTTACCCCATAGGGTGACAATCTGATACCTGTTTTTTCAGCACCAATTGCTTTAATTACAGCCCGGGCAGTTTCAATCACAAACCTGCAACGGTTCTCAATACTTCCACCATATTCATCAGTTCGCATATTGCTGACCGGCGAAATAAACTGCTCAAGTAAATATCCATTTGCAGCATGCAGTTCAACACCGTCAAATCCGGCTTCAATTGCATTTGAGGCGGCCAATGCAAATTCTTTTATTGCAGTCTGTATTTCTTCTGCCGACATTGCCTTTGGTTCATCCATGTCCTGCATACCCTGACTGTCAGTCCACATCTGACCTGAGCATGTTACTGCTGACGGGGCAAGAAGTATTGCTCCTGCCGGAAGATTAATCCTGCTTCCAACCCGACCTGTATGCATCATTTGAACAAAAATTTTACCTCCTTCATTATGAACAGCATCGGTTACTATTTTCCAGCCTTTTACCTGTTCTTTTGAAAATATTCCGGGAATTCTTGCATATCCCAATCCATTGGGAGAAGGTGAAGTACCTTCAGTTATAATCAACCCTGCACCTGCACGCTGGGCATAATATTCAGCTATAAGTTCATTCGCGATATTTCCAATGGCCCTGCAACGCGTCATAGGAGCCATTACTGCACGGTTTTTCAAGTGAATACTACCTAATTGGAAGTCTTCAAACAAATTGTTATTGAGCATATTGTATATGTTTAAAATTCGAAATTCATCAGGATTCTACAAATCCGTTTAGAAAAATTCATTAATGATTAAACAGTTTACAAGCCGTATAGTTTTTCCGATTTTTGTTATTTTTAAGTTAACAGCTGTATAATACTCATTAGGAGTATATAGCTGAAAACTAATAGCTGATAGTAGAGGATACGGGAGATTTTTTTCAGTAACCGAGTTTTTTAGCTTCTTCCCAATACACATCCATTTCCGCAAGGCTCATATTATCAAGTGATAAGCCACGCTCTCGTGTTTTTTCTTCTAAATACATAAAGCGTTTCCTGAATTTCCGGTTGGTTTTTTCGAGAGCATCTTCAGGATTCACTTTAATAAATCGTGCAAAATTCACCAATGCAAAAATTAAATCGCCAAACTCAGCTTCAATTAGTTGCAGATCACTGTTATTTTCAGCTTCATACCTGAGTTCTTCAAGTTCTTCCCGAACCTTATCCCATACCTGATGCGGAGCCTCCCAGTCGAACCCTACTCCGCTGGCCTTTTCCTGCATTCGGTAGGCTTTTACAAGCGCCGGTAGTGATTGCGGAACCCCTGACAGAACTGATTTTTTCCCCTCTTTCTGAATTTTAATTTTTTCCCAGTTATCTTTAACTTCTCTGGCATCCAGTACCTTAACATCTCCAAAGATGTGTGGGTGGCGAACAATAAGTTTCTCGATAATGGTATCGAGTACATTCAGAATGGTAAAGTGCTTACTTTCAGAAGCAATTTTTGAATAAAATACAAGGTGTAGCATCAGGTCGCCCAGTTCACCCTTCAGCCCATTCATATCATTGCTTAAAATGGCATCCGATAATTCATATGTTTCTTCAATGGTCAGATGTCGGAGAGTTTCGTGGGTCTGACATTTATCCCACGGGCAACCAGCCCTTAACTGATCCATTATTTCGAGCAACTGCCCGAATTTTTCTTTTTCTGCTTCGTAAGCCATATTTTTATGAATCTATGGAAATCTTATGTTTAGTGCGTTTTCAATGGCAGCCTGAAGTTCATCTGATTTAAAGGGTTTTCTCAGGAATCCATCCATGCCTGCATTAAGAAATTTATTTAAATCGGTAGAAAGTGAGTAGGCTGTAACAGCAATAATTGTAACGGGTTTTCGCTCTTTGTCCTGTTTTTCAAATTCGCGTATATGGCGCGCTGCTTCAATCCCATCCATTACCGGCATTTGAATGTCCATCAGAATCAGGTCAAACCTATTGGTTTTAACAGCATTTACTGCCATTTGCCCATTGGTTACCTGGGTAACTCTGCCGAGTCCGAATCTTTTAAGATAGGATCCCATCAAAGCAAGATTTGTTGGATTATCATCAGCTATCAAAATATTGATGTCAATAGCATCTGAAGTAACACCGGTTTCATTATCGTCATTTGGATTGCTTTCTTTTACAGGGGCTTTGCCAAGCTTCACATTAAACCAGAATTCAGATCCTTTATGCTCAGTACTCTCAAAACCAATACTACCGCCCATCATTTCAACAATTGATCTTGAAATAGCCAAACCCAGTCCTGTTCCACCAAAACCTTTGCCTTCTGTAATGCTGCTTTGTTTAAATGCTTCAAAAATCCTGTTTTGTTCACTTACCGGAATTCCCAGACCTGTATCGGCAATGGTAATTTTAAAGTTATACATATCACTGGTTTCCTGAAGAATCTCTAAAATTATATCAATATGCCCTTTTGGGGTATATTTTACCGCGTTATTAAGCAAATTGATTATCACCTGACGTAAGCGTTGTGGATCAGCAATTACGTCCATGATAGGTAATTGCGGAAATCTGGTTCCAAGAATCAAATCTTTTTGTGAAATCCTGAATTCAAACATCCTGATAACTTCACTCACAAGTTCTGTAATTTCGATGGCCTCATTTTCAAATTTTAGAAATCCAGCTTCTATTTTCGAAAAATCAAGAATATCATTAATCAGATTCAACAGGTTGCCACCTGCAGAGTTTATAACCTGTATAAATTCCTTTTGTTCCGGGTCTAAATCGGTCTCACTCAGCAATTCAGCCATCCCAAGAATCGCGTTCATCGGGGTGCGTATTTCATGCGACATGTTGGCAAGAAAGAATGATTTATTCTTTGTCATACCCTGTGCTTCAATTACAGCCTGTCTGAGCTTGTCTTCTGATTCTTTGCGCTGACTGATATCATTCATCAGACCAATAATATATTTCTTTTGGTTTGAATCGCTGTGATACAGTGTTTTTGATATATGGTAAGTGGCTTTCTGATCCTTTAAATCAACTTTCGATTCAAAGAAATCGCTTGCACCGCTTAACACCATCAAATCGCTGTTTCTGAATGACTTTGCTTCTTCAATTGGAAAAAGGTCAAAATCAGTCTTCCCGGATAATTCTTCCGGTTCAAACTTAAATAATGAGCTAAATGCATCATTTACAAGAACCAGTCTGCTCTCTTCATCCTTAATAAATAGTGGCTGTGCCAGACTATTGATACTGGCAAGCAGAAAGTCTGACGAATCTGTTAACTTTTCTTCATTCAGCTTTTTCTTCGTTATATCAATCGTAACGCCGCTGATATGCAATCCGCTTCCTTGCATATTCCGTACAGTTACGCGTTCAAATAACCATTTGATACTATGATCATTCAGTACAATTCTGTATTCATGTTCAGAAAAATTTAACTCGCCCCTAAGCAGTGCGCTTTCTGTGTTCGAAAATTTCAATTTGTCATCAGGATGAACAAGTTCTAAACGGCTTTTTGACCATTGGGTGAAAAAACTAACGGGCCTCTGCGTTACCATATTTATGGTTTCTGAAATAAATTCAGGATTGAAAATTCCCTGATTAGCAATTCCCTTCCAAATATACCCTTCAATCAGGTCAAGCACCTCATTCATCAGGTTACATTCTGAATCATTTATCGTTGGTGTCAACTGACTCAATTTTTTATTTTTTGTTCTAATATAAAAAACTAAAAGAGAGCCTAAACCCAACCCACACAAGAATAATAGGCTGGCAATAAACCAATTAAGTAATATCACTTCTGCTAAAAATACACTTAAATGCATAGATATGTGCTTTAAAACCAATTCAGTGTCTAAAACAGTTTGGTTTTTGAAATCAGAAAATCAATCTGTTATAAACTTTTTTACATGCTACAAAGTTATTTTTTTATTTGGGATAATCTCAGGATTGATGCATCAATGACCTTTTCACCAGGCAAAAGATGGTAAAACCATTGGTTTTTCTAATTTTGTATGGAATTAGTTTTTTCTGATTATTTTAGAATCGCATTGAGAACGACCTGTTTATTAACATTCATATTTTTGTTTAACTTGTCGCATTCACAGAATGTTAGCTCAAATAGCAACAGTTTGTGGATGGAATTAAGACCCTATTATGGGTTTATTCTTGCACATCACGATGAAATGACAGTTTTTACAAACCGACATATAAGCGCTATTGAAATAAGCATTGCTAAGGAAGCTCTTCAAAATAACGAATTAACATCTAAATCCGGTTTTCCAAGGCTGGGTCTAAGCTATTTGTACTCTGATCTGGGGAATTCTGATTACCTGGGGTATGTGAATGCTATGTACCCGTTTGCTGATTTTACAATCCTGAAAGGGAATACGGCTTCATTACAATTTAGATTTGGTGCCGGACTAAGTTGGTTCAGCAAAAAATTTGATCTGTATAACAACTATAAAAATACTGCAATTGGCTCCAATTTGAATGCGGCCATTGCAATGAATCTGAATTTAAAATTTAAACTTTCAGCATCTGTCGCGTTTTCAGCAGGATTGTCGTTTTTACACTTTTCGAACGGATCAACCAAAATGCCAAATTATGGGATTAATGTGCCCACTGTAAATACTGCTTTTTTATTCAAAATCCGTAATAAAACTATACCACAGGTTCAATATTCAGAAGTACAATCTGTTATTCACAAACCTGAAATCAGTTTTACCGGAATGGCAGCTTCAAAAGAGATTTTCCCGATCAATGGTCCTAAATATCTGGTCGGTAATCTGGCCATCGATGGATTTATTCCCATTACGAAGATGTTTAAAACGGGTCTGTGTCTTGATGTTTCTTACGATGCCTCTGATATTGAGGTTTTAAGACGTGAAAATATTGAACTTAAAAACAACATTTTTATAATTAAATATGGCGCCAATCTGGCCCAGGGAATTAATCTCGGAAATTTCAGCTTTACATTTCATGTGGGGATGTACCTGCACCAGATGAATCATAAAAATGGCAATGTGTATGACAAACTGAGTTTTACGTATGCCATCAATAAACACTATTTAATGAATGTTACATTGAAGACACATTACGCTAAGGCCGATTTTGTTGCCTTTGGAATTGGGTACAGACTATGATGAAGATTAAAATTTCCCACCTTTCGATAATTTTGCTGCTATCGGCAACCGGTTTAACTCTTTTGCTTCCTTCATGCCTGAAGGATGATAGCAAGTGTATAACTCAGGTTGGTAAACCTATGTATGAAGAACGCGAAGTCAACGGTAATTTTGACAGTATTTACCTTGATGGTGATGTAAATCTGTATCTTACGCAAGATGATAAACTCAGGATATATCTTCATGCCGGTGAGAAACTATTGCCGGGTATCACAACTATTCAAAATGGCAGAACCCTTAGAATAACCGACGAAAATAAATGTGATTTTTTGCGAGAGATGGGTGCTCCGATTGATATTTATGTTACACTTAACCAACTCAGGTATCTGAATTTCAGATCTTCCGGTACTATACAAAGTTCAACGCCTATCATTTCTGACAGTTTAACGCTTGAGTGCTGGGGTGGGGGAGGTTCGATTAAATTGGAAATTGATGTAAAGCACTGCTGGATTTTTCAGCAGGGAGGCAATGTTGATTTTACGATCAGCGGCCAAGCCGATTATAACTATATTTACTGGAACAGCAGCTATTCTCCGGTGGATTGCAGCAACCTTCTTACTGGTTATACTTACATTATCCACAAAGGAGCCAATGACGCCACTATCAATGTTGAAAATGTATTACAGGCTGAAATTCATAGTATTGGCAATATCATTTACCAGGGTCACCCTTCTGAAATAACAATCAGGAGTTTTGGCAAAGGCGAATTAATAAAAAAACAGTAAATCATATTTTTTTGACAATGAAATGGATAAATGGCTACATTGCCATATCTTTTAGATAAATTTGGGAGTATGAAAATATACCGCAATTTTTCACTAAAGCCATTCAATACGTTCGGGATTGATGTAATGGCAAGTTCTTTCTGCAAAATAACGAATATTGACGAAGCTATCAGTATGCTGGATTTATCCAACAGGCTTGAATTAAAAACACTTGTAACCGGAACCGGGAGCAATATCCTATATACTACTGATTTTAATGGTTTTGTGATTCAAATTGCCAACAAGGGGATAAAAATCATTGCCCAGGATAATGAGCATGCATGGGTTGAAGTGATGGCCGGAGAAGACTGGGATGGATTTGTGTCGTGGTGTGTTGGGCAAAATCTTGGAGGTCTTGAGAACCTTTCTTACATCCCCGGTCAGGTTGGAAGCAGCCCCGTACAGAATATCGGAGCCTATGGCACCGAAATGAAAGATGCATTTGAAAGCCTGAATGCAATCGAAATGGCTACTGGTAAAATCCGGAATTTTCAGACTTCGGATTGTAATTTCGGGTATCGTCTCAGCACATTTAAGACTGAAAACAAAAGTAAATTTATTATTTGGTCTGTTGTTTTTAAACTGTTCAAAAACCCGCGTCCTGTAATAGCTTATCCTGCACTTACCGAGATATTTGCAAAAATGAAAATTTCAGAGCCTGATATTCTGCAGGTTAGAGAGGCAATCATTACAGTCAGAAAAAACAAACTGCCTGAGGTAGCACAAACCGGAAGTGCAGGCAGTTTCTTTAAAAATCCTGTTCTATCAACAGAGCATTATACCGAACTGAAGAATAAATATAATGATATTCAAGCATTTGTAAATGAAAATGGTGTTAAAATCGCAGCCGGGTGGCTCATTGAAAAATGCGGATGGAAAGGTTACCGGGAAGGGGATGCCGGAGTATGGCCTAAGCAGGCGCTTGTTTTGGTGAATTACGGCAATGCGACCGGTGAACAGATTTTATCACTTGCAGGAAAAATCACCGATTCTGTTGATAAAACCTTTGGCATCAGACTGGAACCGGAAGTGAACATTATTTGATTTTAGGAAATTTTAAGAATTCCTCCGGTCCGAATTTACTTGCATAACAAATGATTCTGTTGTATGTTTGCATAAAATACAATGGCTGTGATCAAAAAATCAGTATCATTCATTTGGTACAATTTCGAAGCATTTTTTTGGGCATTTGCACTCATCCTTCTTGCATTCGCTTCCACTGATTTTAGTTCGCACGCAACCCTCTGTCCGTTCAGTAGTTTAGGGTTCACATACTGCCCGGGATGCGGTCTTGGACGCTCCATCATACTTGCTTTTCATGGACGTTTAGCTGAATCTTTCGAAATGCATCCGGTCGGTATTTTTGCCATTTTTATGCTTATTTACAGAATATTCTCACTCTTCAATAAAAACTATTCCATTTATAAAATGAAAAAACCATGAGTACACCAATTTACCAATTATTACCTGAACTTGAGCCTGAAGAAATGGCTTATGTTCAAAGCATTACGAAAGAGTTTGATGAACAGAAGATGATCAATTTTGCAAATCTTTACCGTTCAAGACGCAAAGATCCAAATATGATTCTGTTAACAGCCCTGCTAGGATTTGTAGTTGTTGCGGGAGTTCATCGCTTTATTCTGGGTCAGATCGGAATGGGCCTGCTATACATTTTTACCGGAGGTTTATGCCTAATAGGAACCATTGTTGATCTTATTAACCATAAGAAACTCGCCTGGGAATTTAATATGCGCATTGCCAATGAGGTAACTGCAATTATAAGATAAACTCTTTGAAGACCAACAAAAAGCCTGTAATTTAATTAAATAATTGAATTACAGGCTTTTTACTTATAGAGGTTTTATATTCCTAACTCAATCAGGAATCCAAGTTGCCAGTCACTATTGGTTTTAACGACTGGTAGATTGTATTTGTATTGTCTGTAGTTAATATTGGCCTGAACCTTTACCCGGTGTTCTTTGAGGTATCGTGTAACACCCACTGTATAAATTTTCACATTTGATTCATCAAGTTGAATTGATTTATCAGGGGTTACCACTGAGTAACGACCGGCAATTTCAAAATTATTTTTAAAAATATAACTGAACTGGGTATTGATTCCGTTTCCTTTTAAAACAACCACCGTATCATTTTCAATACCAAGGGTATAGGGGTTATCAACAGTGCGCATACAGAACTCAGTGGTGTTCGAAAATCCTTTGTATTTAAAAATCAAATCGGCAAAAGCAGAAGTAAGGTTAACTGAATTTGCCAGTTCAACTCCACGCTGCCCGCCAAGTTTATTTGTTTTATCATTAAAACTGTATGCAAAACCCAATGAAAGTTTTGGTTTTTGTTCATGGAATATATCGCCTTCCAAAAAATCTCCATCAGATTTAAACTTTCCGAAAGGTAAAAGTTCAAACCGGCCCGTATATGCCAGACCATTATCTGTGCGCAGTGTGCCCCGGCCTTCTCCGTCGCTGATGGCACCTTTAATGTTATAATTCAAAGAGCCAATTCTTCCATTGTAATATGCAAACAAACCAAAATCCCGGTCTATATTGAAAGACGCATTAACCACTGACCTGTCGAGAAATTGCTGTAACCCTGAGCTTGTAATACGTTGCCGGTTGCCGGGAAGCTTCCCCTGACCAAAGCCAATATAAAAATCATTGTTAAACCTGTAATAAACCATTGCATCTCGTATAATATTGGGAATATGCGTGTTGTCCCAGTCCTGATCTTCACGGCTGAATGCGAGTTGAATATAATAGGTCAGTTTGCCCGAATTTCCCAAAAAACCATCAAACCTGAGTCTTAATCTTCTGACCCGGGCATCAATACTTTTAATATTCAAATCATTCTCAGAATTTGTAGTAAACATCACCAGGTTTTGCATCCTGAACCGGATATTTACACCAAATAATGAGTCAGGAGTATTAAAACCCAGTCCTTTATCAAAATGGATCATGGCACGCTCGTCAACTTCTGTTTGCGAATAAACCCCACTTATAAATGTTAAAAAGAGGATAACGAGAATTAAATATTGTTTCATAAAATTTGTACCAAATTGAAATTATCTAATTTAAATGTTTCATTTTGTGATTAATGCACCTGTAAGCATCGAAATGTCATTGATTTTATGACGTTCCATGTATGATTCAAGGCCCTGAATAATTCCGGTGCAAACAGCAGGATCTATAAAATTTGCAGTTCCTACCTGAACAGCAGTTGCACCGGCAAGCATAAATTCAACCACATCAGCAGCATTCATTATACCGCCAAGTCCAATTACCGGGATTTTAACTGCTTTTGAAACCTGCCACACCATGCGCAAAGCCACCGGTTTAATGGCCGGCCCTGATAAACCGCCCGTAATGGTTGATAAAACAGGTTTCCGGCTTTCCGAATCAATAGCCATACCCAGCAAAGTATTGATAACAGAAATCGCATCAGCACCAGCACCTTCAACAGCTTTTGCCATTTCAGCAATGTCGGTTACATTGGGTGAAAGCTTTACGATCAGCGTTTTGTTGTAAACTTCACGTATTGCTTTTGTTACTGCAATGGCTGATGGGCAACTCGTTCCAAATGCCATCCCGCCTTCCTTTACGTTCGGGCACGAAATATTCAGTTCAATTCCGGGAATGGCATCAAGTTCATTAATCTTTGAGGCTACTTCAATATATTCCTCAACGGTTGAACCTGAAACATTTACAATAATATTTGTCTTATAATGCTTTATTCTTGGATAAATATCAGAAATAAACTTATCAACTCCTTTGTTTTGAAGCCCTACGGCATTCAGCATCCCCGATGCAGTTTCAGCCATTCGCGGATAAGGATTCCCTTCGCGGTGTTTTCCGGTAGTGCCTTTAACAACAATCCCCCCCAAATTGCCAATATCCAGAAAGTCTTCAAATTCTTCGCCATATCCAAACGTACCCGATGCCGTCATTATCGGATTTTTCAACACCAATTTGTGTATATTTACCTGTAAATTTTTCATTGCCAATGCTTTATTGCAGAATCGGTTATAAAATAATATGCTTATTATTCGGGTTTCCAGCCCTTTAAATCCTGATAATCAAACACCGGACCTTCTGTACAGGTACATTTATGCCCGTTGGTTGTTTCAACCACGCAGCACAGGCAGGCACCTATTCCACAGGCCATCGTTTGTTCAAGGGAAACCTGACACGGAACACTATGTTTTGCCGCAAGCTTCGCAACAGCTTTCATCATGGGGTCAGGGCCGCAGGTATAAATCACATCAAAATCAAACTTACCTTCCCACCAGACTGGATGATGAATAACAAATCCCTTTTTCCCAAGTGAACCATCTTCTGTTGTTATCAGTAATTCACCATACGCCTTGTATATCTCAGCTTCCATGATATGTGCCGAGGTCCGCCCTCCCATCAGGATACTCACCTTTTTGCCATTGTTGCCCAAGAATTTAGCAAGATAAAGCAATGGTGCAATTCCACATCCGCCACCGACTAAAAGGGCTTTATTACCCGAAGTAAGCGTAAAAGAATTACCAAGCGGAAAAACAACGTTCAGCGTATCACCTTCATTTAATGTTGAAAGCATGTGGGTACCTTCTCCCTTTTTCTGAATTAACAGACTCAGTGTATTCGCATCATAATCAACATCATGCACTGATAAAGGCCTGCGAAGAAACGTATTGGGCGAATGGTCTATTCTGGCTTCAACAAATTGACCGGGCAATACTTGTGGTAAGCTAACGGGGCATTTTAAAACCAGGATAAAATGATCGTTGTTAACCTTCCTGTTTTGTACTACACTTAAATCGTGGATATATTTTTTCATTAAACTGCAGTGATGAAAATTATTTTATTGATAAACAGCTTTCTAACAATTTTAAAATAAATATTGCAAAGCTTTATTGCATAAAAAAACCGTCAGATAATCTGACGGTTATAATCTTTTTTTAAACAGTTTCAGAGTCAGCAGTAGAGGATTCCTCAGGCAGAGGTGCTGCATCTTCAGTAAAATCGAGCAAATTGTGTTCCTGAAGCTGGTTGTACCAGGATATCATCTTTTTAATATCGGATACATAAACCCTATCTGCCGCATAATCAGGAACAATCTGTTCAAAATACTTCTTAAGTGTATTGTTGTCCGACTTCGGATCAATAGACTTATTACTATTCTCTTTATCACGTATTGCAATAAAAATATCTTTCAGGGGGCGGTCTTCTCCTGTGGTAAACACACTTATTTCTTCGAGGCTGCTCATGCGGTCATGAACAAAAGCCGGAAAACGTTTT
The DNA here is from genome assembly GCA_964550695.1 of uncultured Bacteroidales bacterium. Taxonomy (GTDB): domain Bacteria; phylum Bacteroidota; class Bacteroidia; order Bacteroidales; family TTA-H9; genus CAZKCK01. The sequence goes on from CAZKCK010000006.1 coordinate 29,706, forward strand.
CCGTCAGTAAGTGATTCAACAATAACGCCGTTCTTTGTCTGGCTGATGATTTTGAATAGTCCGCTTTTACCGGTAATAGAAACAATTTCTTTCAGGTTCATTTCTGTTAGTTAATCACATAAAATTATTAATGCAGCAAAGATACTGATTTTTTATAACCTCATAAAAAACCCTATTTTTGCATAAAAAAACTATGGGCAATAATACTGAACCTTCTGGCAATTCATCTTTAAAAACCAGAATACTGGTGGCAGATGACGATGAAATAAACAGGACGCTTGTAACAACCATTCTTAAATCAATGGGTTACGAAATAACTGTAATGCCAGACGGATTAGCTGCTTACGACGAATTTTTAAACGCTCCGTACCACATTATTCTAATGGATATTGAAATGCCGGTACTTGATGGTTTGAAAGCCATTCAGCGTATCCGCGAACATGAACGTAAAAATGGCGGACATATTCACATTATTGCCATGACGAGCTATTCTGACAAAGAAAGCAGAACAAAGTACTTCAATAGCGGTGTGGACGATTATCTCAGCAAACCCTTTAAACCCTTTGAACTATCAGAGGTGTTGACAAAAGCCGGTATACTGCCGGTGATGTAATGTGACTCATTGCAAATTATTTCTGACTTATTTCGTAAAAAAAACCTCTTTACTACCTAATTAACTTCAAATTATTGAATGTCTGAACATTGTAACCTTTGCCCGAGAAATTGTAATGCTGACCGGTTGAATGATGTTAAAGGTTACTGCAATAGTGATTTGCTTTATAATATTGGTTCTGTGTGTATTCACAGGGGTGAAGAACCGATTATCAGCGGACGGCAGGGCATCTGTAATGTTTTTTTTACCAAATGCAATCTGCAGTGCGTCTTTTGCCAGAATAAGCAGATTAGTAGCAATTACAATTCAGAAGTTGAATATAAACTGGAACTTGCTCAGATTGTTAAAATTATAACAGATATACTTGATCGTGATGTAAAAGCCCTGGGTTTTGTATCACCTTCGCACAATAGTTTGCAGGTAAAACAGACGATCAATGAAATCCGATCCAGAGGTTATAATCCAATAACAATTTATAATTCAAATGGTTATGACAAAATTGAAACACTTCGTTCCCTTGAAGGTTTCATTGATATTTATTTGCCGGATTTTAAATATTCTGACACCAACCTGGGAAAAAAATTATCAGGGGTAAACAATTATCCGGATACGGCTCTTGCAGCAATCAGGGAAATGTACCGGCAAAAGGGCTCCAGTCTGCATACTGATGAAGATGGTCAGGCAACCTCCGGATTAATTATCAGACATCTGGTATTACCCGGTTATATTGAGAACAGTCTGAATGTTTTACAGTTAATTGCTGATGAAATTTCTACAAATGTTCACATAAGCCTGATGTCGCAATACAACCCGGTGCATAATATTTCTAACCATGAAAATCTCAACCGCAACCTTACATCATTTGAATATCAGATAGTTATTGACAAGTTTGAAGAATTGGGGTTTTATAAAGGCTGGATTCAGGATTTGGAAAGTGCCGGTCACTACAATCCTGATTTTACTATAAACCATCCGTTCGAATTCTAGATAATTTCTTCGTCGGTAACCAGTTTGTTATTGGTTATCAATGCGTTTGTAATCGGCTTAAATTTATTCCGTATCAGCGTCCAATTATCAGGATTGTTTTTCATTGCCTTGATAATTAAAGGTCTGTGTTTCTTTATTGCATCAGTAATGGCAGGGGGGGTTACCGCATCTTTAAGAGCAAGCCCCACATTGAGCCCTGTAAGCGGATTATTTTGTCGTAAAACCTTTTTTGCACCCTCTTCAAGATTGTTAAGAAAATGAATGACTTTATTCATCCGGTCTTCTGCTACCGTGGTTCTTTCCTCATCCAATGGAATTTCTTTCTCCACATCCAGATTTATGTGATAGTCAGTGATTACGATCTGATTTGATCCGGCAGGCATAAAGCTCATTGCAAAAATGGCAGCTTTTTCAATGGAAACACTCAGGATATTCAGATCGCCGGTAAACCCTGAAATCAATTGCTCAGCCTTGGAATCCATCATCACTCTGATTTTATTTTCGCGTTCAAAACCAGCCAGATATGATTTGCAAAGGTTAATCAGACTATTGCCATATTTTAATTTTAGCTGTTTAATTTCTTCGCGATGAAGCTCAATTTTTTCAGTCAGATACTTTGCATTTTCACCCACAAGATTAAACCTCTTTGCATCCGCCTCCATTTCCAGCAACCTGCTTTTCAATAAATTAAAAAGGGTAGGTGCCATCATGGCCTTGGTATCAGTTGTCAAAACACTGTCTTCGCTTCTGGGTCCCCACGATTTTGGTTTTTTACGATAATACAGGAAAATAAGATCTGATTTCTTATCAAACTGGTTTCTGAAGCGTAACATCAGTATGACCTTGTTTTTTTCATTAAAAACGTTTGGATCTATTTTTGTCTTCCCCTTTTCACTTGTGATTTCAAAAGGAAGCTCATTCATATCAAGCCATTCATAAGACGGTCTCGCGTTGCGCAATTTATCAATTTCTTCACGTACATCAGCAAAAATCAAAGGTTGTGGGTCAACTTCACCCTGCAGTGTGTCAAATCCTTCAATGTCAATAAATTCGCCATCAAGCCGACCAGTTTCATGATTGTAAAAAATAGCAACAACCTTCTCAATACCGACGCATGATGATGCAATATACCCTAATAACCAGGAAAAAGGTAAACCCTTGAAAGAAAAATTGTTATAAGGGAATTTCATAAAATCGAACTGATTTTTTTGATTGGATAAAAATATAACAATTAAGTAAATTAAGCAAGCAAATTCAGCAAATTCATATAAATATTCAGCAAATTCAACAACATTTAAGCTTACTTAATTTGCAACTGAATGCAAAAAAATTACTTAATTTACTTTTTTTCAGCAGATTATAGTTATAATATTGCAACCACAAGTTTTATATTAAAAAGTAAAATTAAAATTGAGGTCCCATGAGAAGCGAAATCTATAAAGAAATTGAAGCTACCAGAGAACGGTACTTCAATGAGATCTTCAAAAATAATCCGTCATTGTTAAACGGTAAATTGAATGACAGACCTCTGCTTAACCCGGGAATCAGGTTTCGTATAACCACAGCAGCGATTTCGGAAATTCAGGAAGTTCCGGTGCAGGAGAACTTATCCGAAGAAATTCAACCCGATACAAAGTTCATTGAAGAAACGGAACATGTTCAATATTCGGCTCAAAATGAGACTGTTGAAAATATTAAAGCCTTAACAGACTGGAGACAAAAGTTGCTCAATCTTTTTTTTTCGTGGTTCCTGAGTGAAGAAGATTACAAAACAATATCAGAGAAAGCTATATAGAATGGAATTAAATCTGGCGTCAAAATCCATTCTCCTGCAAATCACCAACCTTGCATTTGCTTCAATTATTGATTATTTTTGTTTTTTAAAAATTAACCATGAAAGCATTAAAAATCATTGCTGTTATTGTACTTGGAATAATTGCTACATTCTTGATTCTGTGTGCATTTCTTCCCAAAAATGTTCATACCGAAGGATCATCTGTTATTAAGGCACCAGCCAAACAGGTCTTTGAACAAGTGAATAATTTTAAAAACTGGACAAAGTGGTCTCCTTTCCAAACTGATACAACCATGATCAATCAATTTGAAGGACCTGAATCCGGAGTAGGCGCAAAAATGATATGGACCAGTGCAAACAGTGGCAATGGTTCTCAGACAATTACCGAAAGTGTTCCTGATTTATTCATTAAAACTGATCTGGATTTTATGGAAGAAGGTTCAGCATTCAGTATTTATACTTTTGAACCTCATGGTGATAGTACGATCATGAAATGGTCAACAGATATGCTTGATCTTGGCTATCCCCTCGGACGATTTATGGGTTTATTCATGAATGGAATGATGCAGTCATATTACAAAATTGGTTTTGAAAACCTGAATAAACTTTTGGCCGGGATGCCATCCATTGAGGTTACTTTTGAAAGTGTTGGTGCCAGAAAAGCATTGATTATCAAAGATTCAGCCATGATGAACGATATAGGATCAAAAATGGAAAGCCTGTACGGTGAAATCATGATTTATCTGCAAAAAAGCAATGTTGATTTGAGTGGCCCTCCGTTCTGTATTTACTACTCCTGGGATGTAAATAAACCATTTGTAATGGATTGCGGGATACCAGTGGCTCAGGTTTTAAAAGGCAGTGGCCGTATTGAATTCCGGGAAATAGCTGAAACAAAAACTGCTAAGGCCATTCATACAGGTAGTTACGAAACAACAGGGCTTACACATGATTTGATGAATAAATATCTCTCATACAATAAAATTGAAGTGATTGGATACCCATGGGAAGTATATGTAACCGACCCGATGATAGAAAAAGACACAACTAAATGGATAACAGAAATATACTATCCCATCAAATAATTTACCGGCGATAATATCATTGAGGTCTTAACTTCATAGCAGATTATTATATAGAATTCTTCATACTTTTATCACCGAATTTTTAGAACAACTTAATGGAAAAATTAGAATCACTCAATTTTCTGGGAGTTCAAATCATCAATTTCAACAATTTGGGAATTCTTGTTGGAAGATTTGTTTTCAATATTATATCTTTGCTCATCATAACCCGTTACATTTATTATGCAAATGCACGACGTAAAAACTTCTTGTTTACGTACATGTTGATTGGGGTTACAGTTTTCACACTCTCATATCTGCTCGAAAATGTTCAGCTTCAGTTAGGTGTAGCACTTGGTCTGTTTGCTGTTTTTGGTATCATACGTTACCGGACTGACTCTATTCCTATCAAGGAAATGACCTACCTGTTTGTGGTTATCGGCATTTCTATCATCAATGCCTTATCAAAGGGGATTAGTTTTGCCGAGTTATTTATGGCAAATTTTGCGATTATATTTATAACAATCATGGGTGAGTTTTACTGGATGTATCGCCATGAATCGAGTAAAATAGTTATTTATGATAATCTGGAATATATAAAACCCCAAAATAAAAAGCTGTTTTTGATGGATCTGGAAAGGCGTACAGGTCTCAAAATTAACAGGGTGGAAGTTGGTCAAATTGATTTTGACAAAGAGAATGTGAAACTGATTATCTACTATTTTTATGATCGGAATAAAGTTGATTTTTATCAGGAAAAATCTTTTGATGACAATAAATAGTTATAAATCAATAAAATACAATCTAAAAAAAGAGACTGCAAACATTTTTATTGTAGTCGTTGGTTGTTATTTGCGGAATTTCTTTCGCGTTCTTGATAAGAATTATTTTCGGGGATGTTTAAACATTCTTTTGTTGTTATTCCCCATATGCCTGTTGTCACAGGTTGATCCCAAACCTCTTTTTGCTGAAAACGAATTTATCAACTGTACGTTAACTGCTGATTTTGACTCCATTAAAAAAGATGATTGTCACAATCCTAAAAAATTTCGGGGCATTTTTTCATGTATTTCAGGTTCTGATACGCTGTTTTACGATATATCTGTAAAAAAACGGGGAAAATTCAGGTGTGAATCGGGGGCATGTGTTTTTCCACCTTTATTGATAAACTTTTCAAAGGGCGATATGAAAACTGGTCCGTTTACAGGTCAGGACAAACTTAAATTAGTGAATTCGTGCAAATTAAACTCTGAGAATTACCAAAATTATATTTTCAAAGAATTTCTTGTTTATAGAATACTCAATCAACTAACCGATTACAGTCTGAGGGTTCGTTTGTTGAGAATTAAGTACAACAATCTGGCTGACTCTCAGGATTCTGTTACCCGTTTCGGTTTTGTGATTGAACAGCCTGAAGATATGGCACAACGTAAAAATTGTACTTATCTGAAAGCCAATAGTATTAGTGCCAGTGAATTTGACCGGCATGAAATGTGTCTGATTGATATGTTTGAATTTATGATTGGCAATACGGATTGGTCAGTAACAGAACAACATAATATTTTAGTACTGAGTTATAATCCGTTTGAGAAACCTTATGCTGTTCCCTATGATTTTGATTGGTCAGGGCTTGTAAATGCTCCATATGCAGTCCCGTTTCCTGATTTAGGCCTGACTTCGGTAACAGAGCGCCTGTATATGGGTTATTGCAGAACTCCGGAGGAATTTGAAAAGGTGATCTCGGTTTTTAACAATAAAAAACAACAACTATTTGATCTGGTGAATACATTCAACTTATTACCGGAAAAAGAACGAAAAAAAATGTGTAGTTATCTTGATGAATTTTATAAGATGATCAATCAGAAGAATGCCGCTTCTAAGATATTTAATAACCTTTGTAAAGAGAAAAGGGGAAGCGAATGAGGTATGCAGTAAATCTATTGATCACTTTCCTTCTTTTTGTCAGCAGCACTTTATCAGCTCAGGAACCGGGCGAACTATTAAGTGATGCCATTGTTAAAGGTGATACACTTCAGGTAAATCAGATTCTGAGGTCGTATAAAGCCATTGCTGATAACTATCTCGATGCAAAGCAAAATCTGACGCCTCTTACACTCGCAATTAAAAAGAACAAAACACAAATAGTAGAAATTTTACTGAAACACAAGGCCAATCCCGATAAACCAACCGGAAGAAAAACACCGCTGATTTATGCTATCCAGTCAGGTAATGCCGAAATTGTCAGGCTATTGCTTGAGTTTGGTGCTGAAGTAAATACGATTGACAAAGATGGATATAGTCCAATATATTATACCCTTCGAACTGATAATCTGGAAATTGCAAAAATGTTGGTTGATGCCGGGGCCGAAATTCTTAAACCATTAAAATCAGGAAAAAGATTTACTGATCTGATCACTTCCCAAAATTCTCAGGCATTCACTACTTATTTTCAAAAAATTGCAGCTTTACAGACCGAAACTCCATTTTGGCCGGTTTATCATGATGGACCATATTTTATTCATCCTGATAGTATTACAACCATTATGTATTATTTAAAGCATGATACAATGGCTCCAACCCCTGAACTAATAAGCAAACATTTTCACCAAACTTCTGATTCTTTGATCGTTACAGGTATTTATCCTGACAGTATGATGTATAAAATCAAAAAAAAGTACTTCATACAGGATGGCTATTATCCTGAACCCGAAAAACTCATGTTGATTGGTGATGTGCACGGGAGTTATGGTTCACTTGTTAAACTGCTTAAAAATACGGGTGTGATAGATGGCTCATACAACTGGAAATGGGGAAATGGAAGTCTGGCTTTTGTAGGGGATATTTTTGACAGGGGAGAAGATGTTACACAAACATTGTGGTTGATTCAGCGATTACAGGATCAGGCAGGTTTACAGGGTGGCAAGGTGCATGCTATTTATGGAAATCACGAATTTCTCTCGTTGTTGGGCGATGAAACTTATCTGAATCAAAAATATAAAAGGCTCTGTAGCTACTTTATGTTTAATTATGCAGGACTGTATAATGAAGATTCCGAACTTGGTAAATGGATCAGGACATGGCCGGGTATGCTAAAAATAGGCAATACGCTCGTGATACATGCAGGGATAAGTAAAGATTTTTTTGCATATAAACTATCTGTCGATTCTGTTAATAAATTGGTTAACAAATTTATATGTAGTTATAATGACTCATTGTCAGAAACTGAGAAAATTGTGTTGCTTGAAAAGGGCCCTTTCTGGCACAGGGGCTTTTTGCCGAAGTACAGCAATGGCAATAATCTGACAGAAACTTTTATTGACAGTGTATTACAGTTTTATAATGTAAAACGAATAGTTTTTGGCCATACTGAGGTTGCAAAAATATATGCTGGATTTAAAGGAAAACTTTTGGATATTAACGTACCTTTTACCAAAAGCGATGAATTAGAGGCCTTACTTATTAAAAATGATCAACTTTATACAGTATCAATAAATGGCGAGTTACAATCTATTGAATTTTAAGAAAATAGTAAGATTTTTTCTTGGATTGGGGATATTGTTGACTACATGGTTTTCTACTTCAGCCCAGCAATCCGATTCAATTAAAACCAATCCATTTTTCAGGGATACAACTCTGGTATCCTTTGAATTAACGCTGAATTTTGAATATTTTTCTAAAACTCAAAAATCAGGTGCTAAGTATTTACCCGCTATAGTGAGATACAAACAGGCAAACAGTGAATTGAAAAAAATTAAAATAAAATTTAAGACCAGGCCGGGAGCGCGGGATTCCTTAAATTGTTCCTTTCCAATGCTTACACTTGATTTTCCGAAAGAGAAAATAAACGGTACTCCTTTTTATGGGCTAAATAAAGTAAAATTGGTAAATCCGTGTCATTTAAATGATTCATTAGCTAATGATTATGTTTTACTTGAATATGCAATCTACAAGTCATATCAACATTTAAGTACGTTTAACCTTAAAGTGAGGTTGGCAGAAATTACAATGCATGATTCAGCCAACCTGCAGCCATCTGTTAAATTCATTGCTTTCTTTCTACAGGATATTGATGAAATGGCTGGAGAAAAAGGAGGCAAAATATTCAAAGTTGCGAATGTACCGATGGGTTATTGTGATCAGAATTCAATGCAAAACCTGTCGTTGTTTCAATACATGATTGGTAATACAAACTGGTCAGTTTCATCTCTTTACAATATCAGTTTCAGTTCAGCCCAGGGCCTTTCTCTGGTCCCGGTTCCATTTGAATTCAGTAGTTGTGGTTTGATTAATCATCCCAGTGCTCGACCAGCACCGCATACCCCAATCACAAAAGTCAGCGAGCGATTGTATTTTGGTACTGCCAAATCCATTGATCAGCTGAAGCCTTCAATTACTCATTTTTTAAATAATAAAGGCCTAATAATGAATGAGTTTATTAATCTTACCTCTGTTAGTAGCAGAAGTAAAATCAAAGCTCTCGTGTACCTTACTGAATTTTTTGAAACTATTGCAAATCCAGAAAGTGCAAATATACAAATCTTTGAAAATTAGCAACTTTTATATGATTTTTTCTCATGACATGATTATATTAAAAAAAAGCAGACCTTTGCGCGTTTTTTGCTAAAGCATACCTTTTTTCAATTACAATGAAAAATTCTGTTTCAAAAAATCACTTTTCCCGGCTTAGTATATTGGGTGTATTAATTAGTCTGGGAATAGTTTATGGCGATATCGGAACATCTCCTTTATATGTATTTCGCGCAATAATAAACGGTTCGGGAGTTATTGATGATATTACGATTCTCGGGGGCATTTCATGCATTTTCTGGACGCTTACACTTCAGACAACTGTTAAATATGTAATAATAACGTTACGCGCTGATAATAAAGGTGAGGGTGGTATTTTTTCACTGTATGCACTTGTACGGCGCAAAGCAAAGTGGGCTTTCGTGTTTGCCATCATAGGTGGCAGTACCCTGCTTGCAGATGGGGTCATTACACCTGCTATTACAGTGGTATCAGCAGTGGAAGGACTTGAAATGATCTATTCCGGAATAAGCGTATTGCCGATCGTTTTGGTCATAATTGCCTTGATGTTTGGTTTGCAAAGAATTGGTACTCAATCACTTGGTGCGTCTTTTGGGCCAGTAATGCTGATTTGGTTCTCGATGCTTGCCATTGTTGGTTTTAGTCACCTGATAGGAAACTGGCATGTACTTGCAGCTGTTAATCCGATTTGGGGTTACAAATTACTTACAGCTCACCCTGAGGGATTCCTGCTTCTGGGGGCTGTATTTCTGGCAACTACCGGTGCCGAAGCCCTGTATTCAGATTTGGGGCATTGCGGGAGACATAATATACGTGTTTCATGGATATTTGTGAAAACCAGCCTGTTATTAAATTATTTTGGTCAGGGGGCCTGGGCATTGAACAATCCGAATGAAGCTCTTACAGCCAACCCATTTTTTGCTATGATGCCGGCATGGTTTCTATTGCCGGGAATTATCCTGGCCACATTTGCTGCAATTATTGCCAGTCAGGCACTCATCAGCGGTTCATTCAGCATTATCAGTGAAGCTATTTTGCTTAATTTCTGGCCTAAGGTTCAGATTAAATATCCATCTCAGGTAAAAGGGCAGATGTTTATTCCCAGTATCAACTTTTTTTTATGGGCTTCATGCACCGGGGTGATATTAATGTTCAGGGAATCTGAAAAAATGGAGGCTGCATATGGTCTGGCCATCACAATCACCATGTTGATGACAACTGTTTTACTTGGCATTTATTTCAGAAGCAAAAACATTTCACCATTTTTGTATATCCCGTTTGTGCTATTATTTCTTACAATCGAAGGTTCCTTCCTTGGTGCAAACCTGAACAAATTCGCGCATGGTGGTTGGGTAACTATTTTAATATCAGGCATTCTGTTTGTAATTATGTTTGTCTGGTTCAAGGGACGTGAAATAAAGAAACGCTTCCTTGTGTTTGAAAAACTCAAGAAATATGACTCTTGCTTTATTGACCTTAAAAATGATGTGACTGTTCAAAAAACCGCATCACAGCTCGTGTATATCACCATGACCAATCATGCAGATGAAATTGAATCCAAAATTATTCAATCCATATTCTTAAAACAACCCAAACGAGCTGACCGCTATTGGCTTATACATATTGATATCCTTGATACTCCGCGTACAATGGATTATAAAGTTCAGGAATTAATTCCGGACACACTTACCCGAATCGATTTTCATCTGGGATTTAAAGTTCAACCACGTATCAACCTCTATTTCAGGAAAATTGTAGATGAAATGGTTAAAACGGGTGAGATTGTTATTGATAGCCCTTATCCTTCATTAAGAAAGCATGATATCCCTGGCGATTTTAAATTTGTACTGATCGACCGGATTCAAAACTATGACTTTGATTTTAAACCATTTGAGCAACTTATAATGGATTTATACAATGCCATTAAACATATTGGTATTCCGGATGTAAAAGCTTATGGACTGGATACCAGTAGCGTGTATATTGAAAAGGTTCCTTTGCAGAATCCGCAGAATGAGCAAATTCATTTAAAAAGAATATAACTGTCGCAGAATTGGTAAGTCAAATAACATTTTTTGACTGATGGTGCTTTTTTTTGTAAGTTTGGTTTTCCAAACCAAAATCAAATTTTACAACTATGAAACATCTTTTTACAATTATCAGCATCTTTTACTGCCTGATGCCGCTAATCGCCCAGGAGCGTTGCCCATCTCCGGTAGCTATTGAAAACCAGATTACTGTGGTCGGCAAATCACAAATTGCTGATTTTACCATTACCGATACTGATGGCAATGAGCTCAATCTGTATGCGACACTCAATCAGGGTAAAACTGTTCTCCTTGATCTGTTTTATACTACATGTGGTTATTGCATTCAGTATTCCCCAATCATTGAACAGGTTTACCAGATGACCGGGGCAGGGCAGGGGGATGTATTGTTTTGGGGCATTTCACCCCAGGATAACAATGCCCAGATTAATGCTTACAAGATTGCACACAATGTCTCAAACCCATGTGCCGGGACTCAGGGAAACGGCCCCAATGCAATTACCATTATTAATACAGGGCAGAATTTTACGGGATATCCAACCTACATTGTAGTTTGCCCTGACAAAAATATGCAGTATGATGTTTGCTACCCGCCATCAACAAATTGTCTGCTTGGAAAAATTAATTATTGTTCCACGATTTTGTTTCCCAAATTTGCAACTACTGAAGATACAGTTTTTACTACCCATGAAGTAATGTTTTCTGATAGCTCTACAGGTCAACCAACCAGTTGGTTATGGGAGTTTGAAGGTGGTACACCAGCTTCTTCAACTGATCAGAATCCTGTAATCATCTATGAGAATGAAGGAACCTTTGATGTAAGTCTTTCGGTTACGAATGCTACAGGTAATCAAACAACAATTAAAACCGATTATATTACTGCGGTGTTGAATGTTGGAAATAAGGATTATACAGTCCAAAATTCCATACGTACTTTATTGAATGCTAGTCAGTTAATTGTCCAGATCAATAACAACAATAAGGCGGGGATATTAAATATGTATAACATCAGCGGTCAGTTGGTTTACAATGAAAAGGTTGATTGTAGCAGTCAATGTATCCTGAAAATCCCCATTACAAATCTCAGTAAAGGCATTTACCTGATCAGACTGGCATCGGAAGGTTATTCTGAAAGTGCTAAAGTACTGATTAAATAAGCATGACATAAGAATTTGAAAAAGAGGCCATTATTGACCTCTTTTTTTTATTCTGGCAAAAGTGAAAGTTCAACAATTTCCGGGCGGCTGCTTGTTCTCACCGGCGGACCCCATGTACCGGCACCACAGGAAATATAATAATGTGTGTTTTCTTTTTTCAGATAGCCGTAGCTTCTTTCAAATACTGCATTGGTTATGAGGTTAAAGGGCCAAAGCTGCCCATGATGTGTATGTCCTGAAAGACTCAAATCTATACCTGATGCAGCAGCATTTTGCAAATCAAAAGGTTGATGGTCGAGCAAAATTTTGGCATATTCACCCGTAAGCCCCTGAACCAGTTCTGAAACAGGCTTTCTGATGAGTCCGCTGAAACGCCTGCTATCTTTGTCTTCACGTCCAATCAGATAAAAGTTATTGTCAATCAGCACACTGGTATCGCGCAACACCTTGATTCCATGTTCCTGAAGATATCTAACAGCCGAACCGGCTCCACCAATGTATTCATGGTTACCGGTAATTGCGTAAACACCCAGGGGTGCTTTGATTTTGAGTAAAGCACTTCCAAGATTTTGTCTGATTACAGGCCCAACATCTTCATCAACCACATCACCTGCAAAAACCACGATATCCGGTTTCATCGCGTTAATTTTATCAACTATATGGCTCAGGCGATTTTGCCCTACGAGTGTACCCATATGAATATCAGATACCATAGCCATTTTTACTTCCTTTTTAAGTGGCAATCTGATCTCAATTTTTTTAACTACTGGAAAACGTGCATTTAAATGCCCTGCAAAAACCAACAAACCTGAAATTGAAATAATTCCGTAAAAGATAAATTGTTTAATGTTCTCAGGTATTACAATGCCACCTGAGAAATATAATATAAGTTTCACCAGATCAGAACCCAACGAAAAAAGAAAGAAATAAACCATGAGTGCAAGCCAGAAGGCTCCGGCCCAAATTAAAATGGTACTTAACATTGAAGGCGCAACTCTTTCGAGAATTCGTCCGATTGGATAAGCGGCAACGATTAACCAAAAAAAGAAACTATACAACTTAACATGCTGTTGAAAAAACTGAATTCCCTTTGAATAAATGTAATAATTTAATAATGAATAAATTACAAGAACAATACTGAAAAATATTAAAAATGGACTGATTTTCATCTGAATAATTTTAAGAGTGTATTTTTTTTTGCCACCAATCAAGAATAATGCCTGAACAAAAATATTTTGTTCCTTTGTAAAAAAAAACCTAATGAGAACCATCCCAAAAAGAAATCGCCTCCTTTTTTTATCACTTTTATGGCTTTTTGTCAGTAGTGCCAGTGCCCAATCCGGGAATATTATTTCAGTGTCAACCGGAGAAGACTATTTTAAAGGCACTGTGGATGCAGTGAACGCACTTGGCGGAATCCAAAAATTCGTCAAAAAGGGTCAAAAAGTTGGATTGCTGATCAATTCTGATTTTGAAGAAAAGGCAACGTATGTAAATCCCGATGTTGCCATTGCAGTCGTTAAATTATGCGTTGATGCAGGAGCTTCCGGAATTGTGTGCCTGCAACATGTGAAGCCTGAATACTGGCAAAGAAGCCAATTGTACGCACAATACAGCGATATGCTGGATAAAGTTACAACTGTTGAAGCCAATTCGTTCCCGGCAAAATATGACAGCCTGAATTTTATAAAGTTTGATTCGATACCGGGTGCCAAATCCTTGAAAAAGACAGAAGTTGTGAAAATGCTTTTTGATATTGATGCTTTTATCAGCATTCCGATTGCCAAACATCATGCTACCACTGTTTTAACATGTGCAGCAAAAAATATGATGGGGCTCTGTACGCGGGCAACCAATGTAACCATGCATCTGAACGGTCCCAAACGTAACGATCCCGGATACCTGGCACAATGTATCACAGATTTATTTCTGTTGCGTAAACCTGATCTGATTGTTGCTGATGCTACTGAAATGATCGTTACAAACGGTCCGGGCGGCCCCGGCGAAATCAGAAAATTTGACAAAATAGTGGCCGGAACAAGTCCTGTATGTGTTGATACGTATTGTACTCAACTATTAGGATTTTCAAATGATGATGTGCTTTCGAATTCAAAAGGATTTGAGGCAGGTCTGGGTGAAATGGATCTTCAAAAAATCAAAATCATTCAAAACCAGAATTGACCAACATGACAAAAATCAAAGCCTGCCTGATTTTATTTTTATTAATCATAACGTATTTGGGTATCGGACAGACACTTCCAAAGTCGCCAATAAAAGGTTGGACTGTGAATGACTCAGTAACAGTGTATTCAGGTGATGATTTGTATTTTCTGATTGATGGTGGGGCAGAAGTTTACATTGAATACGGGTTCAGTAAAGTTTATAGTGCCGACTATCACCATGCCGATACAAAAATCCATGCGGAGCTTTATGAAATGATTGACAATGATGCTGCCTGGGGAATATTCTCATTAAGGAAACCGGGTGCTGTAACGCAAATTGGTCATATTAATTTAGCATCATGGGGATTGGATTATCTGATGGCTGGTAAAGAGCGGTTTTATTTACTGCTCTCAGGTTCAGATGATAAAATACTGCTTTCTGAAATGGCGCAGGGCATTCTGCACGACCTTCCGGATGGGACCAACAGTCCCGGTTTGATTGCGCAACTTGATACTACTGGCAAACAGATTGATTCTGAAGTCTATTTTAAAGGAACTATAGCTTTATCCAATATTTTTCAATTCGGGTATACTATGTTGGGTAACTTTGCAAATGGTGTAAGTGCCAATTACAACAATAATGTAATCAATGTTTTATTAAAATTTGAAACGGCAAAGCTAGCCGAGGAAGAATATAAGAATTTTACAACCAAAGCTTTGTCGAATGAGCGTTACAAATTGGTAACGCAAACCGGGGACGAGTATTTATTTGAGAACAAACAACAGGATAAAATTGCCATTCACAAACCCGATGCTGATTTATTGAATATCATTGTTTTTCGCCATTTAAACTGATTACAAAAAATCAAAGCGATAAGCATTTTGTATTTCGTATTGTTCGTCGGCTAAAGGAAAATTGCTTGTTTTTTCAGGGATAATTTTGTCTTATAATTTATATTATGTTAAATAGAATTTTCCAATCATCCTCTATTCCATTAATAATGAGTTGGATATTTACTAATTAATGCAATCGCAAAATTTTCTGGTGCTTGATGTCCTGTTTATCAGGTGTAAAACCTGTTCAAAACTTACAAATATTTGGATGTTTCCAAATGAGTATGGTGCAAGCTCATACGGATTGTACCAAAACAATAATCCATTGTGCAGAATTGTGAAATTTTCGGCAATTTCAATTTTATCCTTAAAAAAACCTAAGTTGCTTATGTTGCCTGTTTCCGGCATTTTATATTTTCGTTTCAGATTTATTGTAATGCTATCGTACAAGGCTTCAAGGTTTTCATTGGCAAAAACATCACTTATTCTGATTTTACTTCCACTTATAAGATCAAAATTTACAAACCGGGTCATTTGCAATCCATGGGCACCGCCAGTGAACGCATATTGTCTGATTCCCAGGCTTAAAATATTGTTACTATTTCTGGTTACCATAAATGTAACGGACTTATCCCAATTAAATGAGCCTTTGCCCATGGATGGATTGTATCCTTCCCGGTTTTGATCAAAATAATCCTGAAAAAATTTTGACGAGGCCTCCCCTATTGCCTTTTCCGGTATTTTCGTAATACACTCATTACCAAAGTATTCATTAGAAACAACCGCAGATATTGAGTCTCTTGCAGATTTCAAAATATCTTCATTTAACTGAGGATAAAGTACTTCATAAGAAGCTTGTGGTGAGCCTTTCATATTAAAAAGGTCCTTCTTTTGAGAAAACTCCAGGGTTTTAATGCTTGCGCTGCCAACGGGATAATCCTCTTCAAAAAGTATCTTTACAGTTTCTTTAGGATCAGAAATTGCCAAATCACCTTCTAAAGTACTACTATTTAAGTACTTACCAATAAAGACGATCGCATTCTCCGTAACATTATTCGTCAGTTTTACTTCCTGTGAAGCCGGATTAATGGTTCCTGTTACCTGAAAGTTTTCGTTAAAACCCTTATTATCATTTATATATATCCATCCTTCCAGTCCATTACCCTTTATTGCGAGATCCAACTCAACTGAATAAGGCTTATAAGATACAAGATGGTGATAGGTTGATTGTTTTTTAGACTGAGCAAATAATTGAATGACAATAAAAAAGGATACAATTAATACAGAAAATTTTTTCATTTCAGGCTTTTTAGACTGCCACAAAATTACAGATATTCGGGATGTGGGGAACAATCATTAACCTGTAAAACAAAGCCTTCAATTAAAATAATAAAAAAGCGGCTGACAAATAATTTGCCAACCGCCTGATAAATAGATGCTAACTATAGATCAATAGATAAATTCATTATTTCTGTACCCCGGTTTATCCTGATACCAATCTGTAAAAACAGTACCTTCCGACTCAGCCCATGCAGCGAAATGCAGATGTGCCTGTGTTATTTCAGCTTGCTCAACCGGATGGGCAAATACTTCCGGTATTGCTATAGCCCATGGGAGGTTGGAATCTGTTCTGTAATATTTTCCCTGTGCCGGTATAGAAGCATCAGCTTCTGTTCCGAAAAGCGACATATTCATCAGACTAGTTGGTACTTTATCAATCATATGTATCTCATGACCCCTCACCTGATCTCTGATAATAAATGGATTAAAAGGAGGTGTACCAACCACAGCGGATGAAAGAGCCGAACCAAAATGTATAGTTACAGTTACCAAATCAGAGGTACCAACATTGCCATTGTGAATGGTATTAAACATTGAACCTCCTGCCCTGTGAATTACATTTTCTGCATTGTCCCATGGAATTACAACTGCTTTAGCCTGATTCTCTTCGGTGCCATTGGCTGCAATATTAATGTACCCTTCATCAATCACACAACCGGTAACTGAAGCCACCTGTAAAGGTGTAATGCCATCAAACTGAATTCCGAAACCATTGTGGAAACTTGCACCAACAGCAGTAACCTGAAATTGTGCGATTACGTCGACTACATTGTTCTGAGCATTGGAAACAAGCTTAAATTGATATTTGGTAACAAGATCATTAAAATCATAATCACCTTTCGACGGCCAAAGATCTTCAAACGCTACTGATCCCCAGGTATTTTCGTTGGGATAGAAAGTATTGTATGCCCTTGAAGGGTCTGTTGGGTATGCATCCAGATTGTCAGCCACGCCATCTCCATCAACATCCGGTATTGCAGGGGTTCCGGCACCCTGAGTATTACATGCTGAAACAGGGATGTAGTTGGTGATGCCGGCAATGGTAACCAAAGTGGCTCCATTTATAAAATTTGAACTGTTCCCGTTCTGCAGTGTCCCTGTTGTATTGGCCATTTCGATGGCCCCGCTAACTGTTTTTCCACTGTTAATTGAAATCTGACCAGTAATCACTATTGAATTCTGACTTCCTGTTCCGTTTACGTTGCGGTTCATTTCGAGCTGATTGGCCGCAATCATCGACTTGTTACTGAGGGTTATTGTACCACTCCCGTTGAAGTACATTTTATTATCAACTTTCAACAAACCTGCATTTGAGGTATAGGTTGTGCCATTGATTTGCCCCTCGCCATGACCAATAATCTTACAGTTGTTTTCAACTACAGTATTGTTGTTAAACTGCACCCAGCCACTGGCTTCAACACTTCCATTGTTGGTAAAACTCTTGTTTACCTGAAAATTTCCGGTAACATGAATTGCACCATGGTTGGTAAACGTATTATTTTGAGCTGTGGTTATCAGGTTATTGGTGAAGTACATTGTCCCATAATTTACAATCATTCCGTTGGGAGAACCGCCACCTTTAATGGTAAAACTTGCGGCGTAAGAAGTTAAAGAAGAACTTGTTGAATTCATATTAAAGACACTGATGCTGACTGTGGTATTTGAATAGGCTTTAAATGTTGAGTTTCCATCCATATTTACGGTAGAAGTTGTATTAAAAGTTCCACCATTGGTTACTACAATATGTGAATTATTTCCAAGTGTAACATCTTCTGAGAGGTTGGCGGTTCCGCAAACTTTCAGGGTACCTCCTCCTGACCAGAAAGCAAAAGTAATTTTACCTGTATAAGTACCGTTCACAACATAAGTCTTGCCTCCGGTTATAGTTACTGCCGTATTTCCGGAAATAACAAAATCGCCGGTACAGTCCGGATCAGTAAGGGAGTTTTTGTATGAACTTTTATATCCTCCGGCAGGCTCGGTAAATGTATAAGTTATATTACCTGAAACAGGTACTGACGCAATTTGTGTGGTTCCTTTTGCACCTGTTACCTGAATAAATAATTGTGTGAGTCTGGAAGGTATTCTGATTTTTGTTTTGTATGGGAAATCATATCCCGCAGAACCTGAGGCAATCAGGTTGCCATTTTCCATTGGGCTGGCATCATAAATACTAATTTTTGCCAATTGACCAACGCTTTCGGTCATTTGAGTACTAACGCTGAGCATTACTTCATTGGTAGATTCCCAGTTAAATCCTGCCGGAACTATCAAATCGCTCATTCTTTTGTTAACAATTGGTTCTGTAACTGAATCTTTTTTACAAGCCGCTAATAATAAAATACTTACGACCATAAAACTGAATAAAATACGATTAGTTTTCATAATGCTAATGTTAAATATTTTTACAATTCCTTGATTACTACAACCATGCCAAAAGCTTAAAATTTATTAAATGTACATTATAAGTAATTGATATTAAATGATATAAAACATTCAATCTATTACCAGAATAAATATTTACTACATGTAAATTTCAAATTTAATAAAAACAGTTCTGAATTGGAAGAGATTTTTGCTTTGAATAGTGTTTTTATTCATTAAGTGCTAAAATTACAACAAATCAAACATGATAGCAATAACTTATTTCGAAGGATATTGTTAATATCCGTAATTGTATAAAAATCAAAAAAATGAAAATTGGATTTATCGGATTAGGTAAGATGGGCTTCAACATGGCTCATAGGTTATTAAATGATCAACATGAGGTTATTGCATGGAACCGGTCACCGGAAAGTATCATTGAAATTGAAAAACTTGGTGGAGTTGGGGCAAAATCATTAAATGATCTTGTGGCAAAACTTCCGGGCCGGAAAGTGGTCTGGATGATGGTCCCGGCCGGGAAACCTGTTGACGATACACTGGATGCACTGCTTGACTTACTCGATAAAAACGACATTATTGTTGATGGAGGCAATTCTTATTGGAGGGATACCCAACTCCGTGCTGAAAAGGCTGCAAAAAAGGATGTTTTGTTTATTGATTGCGGAACCAGTGGTGGTGTTTGGGGATTACAAAACGGTTATTGCCTGATGTATGGTGGTGTGAAAGAAGCCGTTGACTATATCGAACCCATACTAAAATCCCTGGCTCCTGAAAAAGGACATGTTTATTGCGGGCCATCAGGCACCGGACATATGGTTAAAATGGTTCACAATGGAATTGAATATGGCATGATGCAGGCCTATGCTGAAGGTTTCGAAATTCTTGAAAAAGCTCCCTATAATCTTGATTTACCTAAAATTGCCGATGCATGGCAATATGGAAGCGTTGTTCGTTCATGGTTACTGGAACTTGCGGTGAATGCACTTAATCAGGATCCAAAACTTGAGCAATTGAAGGATTATGTACAGGACAGTGGTGAAGGAAGATGGACCGTTCAGACTGCCATCGACTTTGATGTTCCGGCGCATGTAATAACCGCATCGCTGTTTACAAGGTTTCAGTCAAGGCAGGATGAATCATTTGCCATGAAAATGCTCGCTGCTCTCCGAAATCAGTTCGGTGGGCATGCAGTTAAAACCAAATAACTGACATGAGAATGGAGAATAAAAACAGTCTTGTATTTGTAATTTTTGGTGCCTCCGGCGATCTGACCAGACGAAAACTGGTACCGGCACTCTATTCACTGTTTGTTCAGAACCTGTTACCCGAAAAATTTGCCCTGTTGGGCGTTTCGCGCTCCCGATTAACCGATGAAGAATTCAGAAGCGGGATGAAATTAGCTATCAATGAGTTCAAGGAAATTGATAACACTTCAAAAATAGAGGATTTCGTTAGCAAACTATACTACTCCCCTATTCAGTTCGATGACTTGTCAACTTATCATCAGTTCAGTCAGTATCTGGAATTGCTGAGAAGTAACACCGGCATTAGCGGAAATACCATCTTTTACTTATCCACACCACCGAGTTTATACGGGATTATACCACAACATCTGGCTTCAGTTGGTTTAAATCTTGAGGAGGATGGATGGAAAAGACTCATCATCGAAAAACCTTTCGGGTATGACCTTGAATCAGCCACCAGACTTAAAGATATTTTGTTGAAAGATTGGGCCGAAGAACAATTATTCAGAATTGACCATTATCTTGGGAAAGAAACCGTTCAAAATCTTTTAGTTACAAGGTTTTCGAATGGAATTTTCGAACCGCTCTGGAACCGAAATTACATACACCATGTTGAAATAACCTCAGCCGAAACTATTGGTGTGGAGAAGCGTGGCGGATATTACGAGTCATCAGGTGCTTTACGTGATATGGTCCAGAACCACCTCCTTCAGGTTGCTGCCATTGCAGCAATGGAATCACCTTCTTCACTGGAACCGGTTGCCATTCGCAACGAAATTCTTAAAGTCTTTCAATCGCTGCGTCCGATGACCCATTCAGATGTTAAAACCAATACAATACGTGGGCAGTATCTGGCTTCAACCATTAAAAACGAAAAATTCCCGGGTTATCGTGATGAATCCGGGGTTGCGCCCGACTCTGTAACAGAAACATATGCAGCGCTGAAGTTTTATATCGACAACTGGCGCTGGGGTGGCGTGCCATTTTATATTCGTACTGGTAAACGGTTACCTACACGTGTAACTGAGGTTGTTATTCATTTTAAAGCCACACCTCATTTCCTGTTTTCAAAGGATTTAGGTCGAAATTCATCCAATCAGCTGGTAATCAGAATACAACCTGATGAAGGAATATTATTGAAGTTTGGTATGAAGACTCCCGGAGCCGGATTTGATGTACAGAATGTGAATATGGATTTTCATTATTCCGATCTTTCGCATCAACGTATCCCCACAGCTTACGAAAGACTTCTCTTTGATTCAATTAAAGGAGATGCAACACTTTTTGCACGTACTGAAGAAGTTCTGGAAGCCTGGAAATTTCTCACACCGGTGATTGAATGCTGGAAAAACGACCATGATATTCCGTTATATGGCTATCCTTCTGGTACCTGGGGGCCTGAAACTGCCGACAATCTTATAGAAGATAAACTGATAACATGGCGTTATCCGTGTAAAAACCTGACAGATGATGGTTTATACTGCGAACTATGAACATGAATCAGACAGTACATATTTTTAAAAGCATTGATGAACTGTCGCAGTTTTTTGCAGAAAAACTTGCGGCAAATATCCTGAAAACTCCACAAGGCAAGTTTTTTTCACTGGTATTGTCGGGAGGTTCAACACCTAAAAAGGTCTTTGAATATCTGGCAGCAAATTTCAGTGACAAAATTGACTGGCAAAAAGTGTTGATATTTTGGGGTGATGAGCGTTGTGTACCTCCTGAAAGTGATGAAAGTAACTACAGGATGGCCAAAGTAAGCCTGTTGGATCATATTCATGTTCCGGATCATCACATCTTCAGGATTAAAGGAGAGGAAGAACCCTATGCCGAATCCGGCAGGTATTCAGAACTTGTGCAACAGTATCTTCTGAAAAATAACGACTTCCGGTTTGATTTTATGATGCTTGGGCTTGGTGAAGACGGCCATACTGTTTCGGTTTTTCCTAACAATATGTCGCTGTTGGATAGTAAAAGACTTTATGAAGTTTCAAACCACCCTGAAACGAATCAAATAAGAATAACTGCAACAGGAGAAGTAATTAATCAGGCAAAAACTGTGGTGTTTCTGGCAACGGGCAGTTCTAAAAGTGAAATGGTGGCCAGTGTAATCATGAAAAAAGTCGGATCTGAAAAAATGCCTGCATCCATGGTACACCCAAAAAGCGGAGAATTGATCTGGTTACTTGATGAACATGCTGCCAGGGAACTTGAGGATGAGGTTGCAGAATAATTTTGCTTCCACCAATTTGGCCCCAAGGCCGACAGTCCCCGTTCTTTGGTGATGGAATCATTGCTGTACGATGTTTTAAACCTGATAACCATCGATTTACAATTAACGCCTTATGAATCCAGTGAGCGGATCTTGTTGATGCAACATTTGGATCAGGCATTTTGTAAAA
>CAZKCK010000007.1:0-45599 GCA_964550695.1 uncultured Bacteroidales bacterium
TTGAAATAATGGGTGAAGCCACAAAAAGGATTTCCGAAACCTTCAAAGAAAAACACCCCGAAGTGCCATGGAAAGACATGGCAGGAATGCGTGATAAACTCATTCACGACTACATTGATGTAGATCTGAATATTGTTTATCAAACGGTTGCTGTTGACATTCCCAATCTCCTACCTGTAATTCAAAATATCTCAGGATAACCTAGAATAAAAGAGTCCTCAAGTTGCAACTTTGAAAAGTAAATAGCCTTCAAATCGTTTTTTCTTTGTCTAGATCATTTTGAACAGTGGAATATCTAATTCTAAAACTAAGATGTTCTTTTTTCGGGCAACGATAACCTAGGATGCTTTGAATGGTTCGGATTCATCATCCAGGAAAGGCTAACAATACAGGGCCTACTTCAGCTTCCCTTCACCAATATTTTGCAAACGATCATTCGAAGAACACGCAAATCAATACAACAATCGAAATTCAATTTTTCAGCACCCGGTGGTATTCCAGGAACCACTTGTCTATTGCTTTTAACCGGGACCGATTTATTCGATTAAATACGCTCGATTCGACAAACTTGCGCCCTTGGATATTGATAATATCTACTTTACCCAAAATCCCAACAATATTTTGTGTTGAAAATTGCAACATTCTTAGTATTGGTTAATGAAAGTAAGCTGTTGAATATTTATGGCAACCAGTTTTGACCCCGTATAGTCCAAGTGGAAGAGGCCAAATAAAATCAAGGTGTTTTAAAAAGACAGCACTGATATGTTATATTAATTTATTGTATTTTTGCCCGTGTATGATCCGCTCTTATGCATAAAATAGCAGATAACATCAATTCCATCCGTTTCAGGACTCGGGCTGAGTCAGTTGTAAACGACCTGATCTCAAAGGGTATTGCTTATGACGATATTATAATCAGGTACAAAAGTGCACACAAGCAACATTGGCAAAATGATATCCTTCATTGTGAATCAAAAGGAGGAAAAATTTATATTGACTTATCACGCGATGGCATTTTTGATTCATTGCCGGAATATCTGTTCTTTAAACCGGTAGATGACCATACACTCCGCCCTGAAAAAAAACAAGAGATTCTCTCCTTCAATGCAAAACAAAAAGCTTACGCCAACATTCTTTTCAATCCGATTGAGAATGCAATTTTTGAAAAGAGAGTAGATGTTGAAAGGTTTGAGAATGAAGTTTTGTCACTTTTGAACAGCTATAGTCTCGATGGCTTGCTTGATTTCTATAAAATTGACGACCAGCTCGCACATGTGTATCGCGTCAGACTTGTTAAAATTATCCCGCTTTTGCATTCCATTGTCGGGGATTTTCAATTAACCGCCAAGTGTCTTCAATATTTACTGGACGAACATGTTTCCTTTGAAGTCACAGATGTACTTAAAGACATTCAGTCCTCATCTACTCCCTCCAATGAAGGACTTGGTTCGTCCGCATGCGGGGATTCGATGATAATCAACGGTATTATCAGGGAATCTGTTCCTACAATCCTCTTCTCAGTAGGCCCCGTAGAGGTTAATGACGTTGAAAAATACCTGGATGGCGGCGAAAAACGCACCCTGATCAATCATTTCTCGAATTATTTTTTACCTTTGGAATATGATATTGATGTTGTAATAGATGTAATGAAAGACGAATCATCTTTTGCATTGGACAATTCATTCTTAGGGTACAACTCTTCAACCAACTAACCGGTTATGAAAACATTCTCCAACCCGTTTAACCTTACCATTACCTTGATTTTTGCAATCATAGGATTGCTGCTGATATTGCTTATCACATTTTTTGTAGCCAATGCAAAAAAGAAGACAAGCCTGAATGCCATTTATGTTTTGGTGGGCGGTATTTTGATCGGAATTGTCGGAATGCGTGCAGCTTCAATCAACAATCTTTTTTATTTTTATATGATCATCATGATCTGGAACCTGATCACCGGCAGCTTGCATGTTTACCTGTCTGGTAAATTTCTTGAATGGCCAAAAACAGAACCGATCGGATGGAGTTTCCTGTTTGCGCTGGCCATCGTTTTGATAGGCTATTCAATGATGTTAACTTTTATGAAAATATTTCCCTGGCAACTTCCTCCGGTCTTTATTATTTATTACCTCTCTGCAGTACTGACTTTTTTCATCCCCTTGTCTATGGTTTTTGCCATCGAGTGCTATCAGGCAATCCCTGCGCGTATTTATCTGCAACAGGCCTGGATTTACAGAAAGGGTCCGGAACTGGAATGGGAACCAAACCAGGTGTCGCATTTCGTGGTGGTCAGGTATCAGTTAACTACCAAAACCGGTGGCAAAACAATTGAATCATTCCCCATGATTGCACCGCAGGATTCCAGACTTGGCGACTACTTTAACTCCACACTGGAATATTCTTCTGTTACTCAGAATCAGTATGACATCGAAGTCAGGGACCACAGCAATCTCCCGCTGGGATGGTACTTCTTCCTTGCCGACGGTTCTTCCACTGGCAGGTTTCTTGATCCGAATAAAACCTTTCTTGAACTTGGGCTAAAAAACCTCCTTTTCCTGGGACAGTCAAATGAAGAGGATCTCGAAAATTTAAAATTGAGACATGACCGTGAAGGAAAATCCTATACCATCATCTGTATCAGAGAACATGAATATAAATCCCAACTTTTGAAGGCATGAACGAATACTTTCAGGTAAACTGGATCAACGGGATGAAAATTACAGCCGACCATTTTATCGAGTTGGAGAATCATTTCATTTACCGGACTCAAAATAGCATAAAAGGTTTTATTAATCCCTTGAACTATGGATTGATTCCAGGGGTGGATGAGAACGTAACCACTCCCCACTTCTCCGTTTCCCTGAATAAGGAGAAGGTAACCATACTTCATGGATTTGTAGCCGTTACGCCTGAAGGGCATCTGTTTCAAATCCCGGCAAATCAGGAGTTTTCGATTGCCAAGCCCCTGGTTCAGTCCGATTGGTACTATCTTGTTGTTTCCGGACAACCCTTTGTCAGAGCGGCATTTGGGAAAATCAATCCAAATGAAAACCCTTCCCGCTATCCTTATGCAATGCAGGATTACCGATTCGAGTTTTTTGCTGCAACCAAAGAACATCTGCATGTCCTGGAACAAAATAAAATACCCGTTGGGCGATACAGTGGTTCGGCTTTCGAGGAGGATAAAAACTATATTCCTCCGTGTACCAGCATTCAGTCCCATCCCGATCTTATTACACTATACAAAGCATTCCAGGAAGCTTTTAGCGAACTTGAACGTAAAATACTGGTACTGCTCAAAACAAAAGACCACCAGGGCAACCCTTTGCTTGCCAACCTGATCGGATTCTTCAGTCATCACAAATCAGCCATCGACAATTCGATCCAGTATCAGCCTCCTTTTGCAATGGTTGAAAAAATACAGCAGATTGCCAGGATCATTCATTACCACTTTAAAATTCAGAATAGGGAGGTCCTCACCGAGATTGTAGATTTCAAATATAACCATTTCGATATTAGAAAAGCGATGGAAATGATACACTCTTATATAAGAAGTTATCAGCAGTTTCTTCCCTTTGATGCCAGGTATCGTCCGTAAACGCAGCTTTATACATGAAAGGTTCATTTGTCAACAACAACGACCGCAATACAATGATCACGATGTTTATCGTCGCATATGTGATCTGCATCCTGTGTGCCATCATCCCTCTCTACGCCATCTTTGGCCTGCCCGAAAAAGCGAAAGAGGTGGCCTATTTTAAATTGGACAAGAAAACTGACAACACTCAAAAAGAGGTTCTTTTAAGATTTGATTCTCTGGTAAATACACTGGACAGCCTTTTGAAGGCCTCAAATCCGGAATCATCCACTTATACAGCTACTGCACTGTATATGAGAATTTTGACTGATGATCAGAAAAAAGCCAGGAACCCTTATTATCCTGTTTTTTTAAATGTTGCCAACTTGTACGACCAAATCAAGGGTTATTGTGAAAATAGTAAAAAAGTAGATAATCTCACCAAGGAGAACACCACTCTTCTAAAAGAACTGGATGAGTTAAAAAAGGAATTTGAAGATTTGAAAGATGAAAAGGTTAAATTGGAATTTCAATTAGAAAAGGCCAAATAAAGATCGGAACCTGTAAAAGTACATATATGGAAAGACCCGTAAATAAAAAACTCCGCGAGAATGCCATCCTGAAATTGGCCTTAGCATGCCTGGTCACTTTCATGCTAATAGGATATCATCTTCTTATTACACGCAGCGTTTACCAGATTGAAGACACCAACAATAGAAGCCTGGTGGCGCCACCAAAGAAATAACCACTCCTGTCAACGATATTTCTCTGAAAAATGCGGATCAGTTGAATTTTTTAAGTTTTTCCTCTGCAACCTTTCGCAAGGGAGATGCCGGATACTTTTCAATAAATGAAATATAGGCCTCTTTCGAATTCGTCAATTCCGCATCTTTAAAGGCAAGTTTCTCTATGATTTCCATGGCTTTAGGCGACTGGGCCAGAATCGGGTACGGCTTCATAAAGTCGTAAAATCGTTCGGGAGAGGTGAGCATGCTGCACTGCTTAAGCAGCAGGGTATCTCTCATGGCATTAGCTTCTTTTACTTGCGGCGCCGCAGGGTAATGATAAATGAATTCTTCCAGGGTCTCAATGGTTTTTGCTTCCATCGCATCAGCATACGCTTTTTTATCACGCAGGGAAATTGCTTCCATTTTCTTCGATGTGTTCGGGAACCAGGTAATAAACTTATTATAAGTATCAACCGTGTTGGTTTGTTTAATATCTTCTAACCAGAGATTGTCCCTAAGCCTTAAAGCTCCTTCACCCTGATCAGAAGTGTAATACCTGTTAAGGAAATCCTGTAAATCTTTAATGGCATTCCTTTCCACTGCTTTCTCATACGACTTTTGGATGTTTAATGAAATCGCTTTATCAATTTGTCTCGATCGGGGAAATGTTTTAATAAAGGAGGTAAATGCCTCTGTTGTGTTGGCCGCCATGGCTTTGGCAAATTCAAGCGAATCGCGCAGATTGATCACCTGCTCGAGCATTTCGCTTCCGGGATAACGTGCCAGGTAATTATACACCTTTCCCAATTCCGGCGTGCGCAGCAAAATCATATATGCGGCCTGATCCCGGAATTTAACAGCCTCCGGCACCTCCGTTGCATCAGGATATCGTTCAATATAGTTGTTATAGCTCTCAACCTTATCAATTTTCCTCACTTCGCCAAAGATCTCTTTGTTCCGGAGTTGGATCATTTCCTGGAGAAATTTCGAGTCAGGAAATTCATTTACGAATTTTCCTGCTAGAGCTGCTTTATCTTTTGTATTGTTATTGCGTATCTCCCCGACCAGTTTCCCTTCAACCTCCTCATAATCCCTGGCAATGATTGCATTTATATCAGGAATGTTCTTTTTTATTTCTGCTAATTTTTGGCCATCAATCTTTTCCAGATTTGCTTTTGCAATTCTGATATACTGGAATGCTTTCATCAGATCGCAAGGAGCCCTGAATGAATTGTTTGAATACAACAACCCCATGCCATAATTGGCTACAACATCCTGGTCATCTTCCATTAAAGATTCCCGGAAAAGGTCATATGCTTTCGGATAGTCTGGTTTTTGATAACTTTTATACCCTTTAAATGATGCTTGCGCATAAACGAGAATTGTTCCGAAAGTGAACAGGAAAGACAGGAGGATTGTTTTTCTCATAGGGTCAATAAATTTTGTTAATGATAACCAGATGAAAGTATTTCTAGCGAAAGTATTCAAAATATTTAAATATTTATTGTTACCTGTATTTTAATTGTTATTTTTGGGTATGTTTTTTTTAGGGTTGTTAGGAACCTTGTCTTGATAATATTCTATTTACAAGCAACATACTGTTCATTTGTTATAGTATTCACATTAACTTCAAAAACATTTTCCCTATGAAAAATTTAATAAAACGTGAGGTAATCGTCACTTTTATTCACTTTTTAAAATCATCCTTCCTGCTTCTGATTTTTCTGGTGCTTAGTGTTCAACTATCGGCACAGGTTGCAATAAATACGAATGGAACAAAGCCGGATACCTCCGCTATGCTCGATATTCAGGATACAACCAGAGGCGTGCTTATTCCGCGCATGACTCACGCCCAAAGGTTGCTCATTTACCAACCTGCAAAAGGCCTCCTTGTTTACCAGGTCGATGCTGTTGGCGGCTCTTTGCCCGGGTTTTATTACCAATCTGTTGACCCGACTTTGCCTGCTCAGTCCGGTGAGCCGAATGCCCCCGTGTGGATTCAATTAGGATCATATGCACAAACCGCCAACATTGCTCCTCCCCTTACAGGAGGTCCGGTTCTGGGCGGAGGTACTCTCTCCATGCCTGCAGCAAATGCCACAACCAATGGGTATCTTACCTTTTCGGATTGGAATAAATTTACAGCGAAAGATTCCATCGCCCCCGGAAATACAACTCAATATTTCAGGGGTGATAAAACCTGGCAAACCCTCTCCAGCAATGTTGTTCCTGAGGGCTCGACCAACTTGTATTTTTCAGATGCCCGTGTTCTCGGCACAACCCTGGACGGACTATCCATTAACAATGAAGCGATTACAATCTCTGATAGCATAATTTCAGGTTTTGGTAAAGTACAGGGGCAAATAAACTTCCAGCAAAGTTCAATAAATACGCTTTCTTCTTCCTCACATCCTCCATTAAGTTTAGGTGTATTATCCCAAGGACTGGAATTAAATGGTCTTTCCCAGGTTTTATCACTACCTCTCGCCTCATCAAGTATTACAGGAGCTCTTTCCAATGCCAATTGGGAAACTTTTAATTCGAAGGAAAATGGAATTGCTACAAGCGACCCGAATAAATTTTTCTCATGGGATAAAACCTGGAGAACCATCGATTACTCAATGATCAATGGATCTCCTGATTTATCTGTGTATGCTTTAAAAACGACCTC
This sequence comes from uncultured Bacteroidales bacterium, assembly GCA_964550695.1. Taxonomy (GTDB): domain Bacteria; phylum Bacteroidota; class Bacteroidia; order Bacteroidales; family TTA-H9; genus CAZKCK01. The sequence continues at coordinate 6,974 of CAZKCK010000007.1, forward strand.
TATAACTGGCAACAACGGGTTAACAGGAGGAGGATCTTTTGCCGGCAATACTACCATTGGCCATGGCCTTAAATCCTGGGTTGATAAAGCAACACTTTCAGGGCCTACAGTTGTGAGTAATCTGACCATTGACACGTATGGTCATCCTACAGATTGGACAACCAGAGATTTAACCCCTGCCAGTATCAGTGCTGAACCTGCTTTTACCATCCTTCCCGTTAATAAAGGAGGAACTGGAGTTTCTGCCATGTCCACCTACACGCTGATAGCTGGTGGTACTACCTCCTCCTCTCCGTTGCAGCAGCTGGGTCCGGGTTCCTCAGGGCAACTCCTGCAAAGTAATGGTAACGGAACTCTTCCTTCCTGGTTTTATCCCACCTATATTTCAGGAAACCAAAATATTCAACTTTCAGGAGATGTGTCCGGCTCGGGTACGACATCGATCAATACAACCTTGGCTTCTTCGGGTGTAACTAGTGGCACCTATGGCAACTCAGGTGCATCCATTCCATATTTTACAGTAGATTCTAAAGGCAGACTTACTTATGCATCCTCGCGAACGCTTGCAGCTTCGGATATTGGGGCAGAACCCACCATAACTGCAGGAACCTCTGCGCAGTATTATCGAGGGGATAAAACCTGGCAAACCTCCGGTACAGCCTTTATCTTGAATCAAAGTGCCAGTGCACAAAGCGCAAGTTTTAAAATTACAGGTACAGGGGTCGTAACAAACAATGCTTCCACCGCAGGAGCCCTGCAGGGTATTAATACATTTGCCACTTCAACCGGCACAGGCGTAGTAGGTGTTGGAAATAATGCAACGCCCAGCTTACTTGGGATAGGAGCTGGTGGACAATTTTTCGGTACTTCTTGCGGGGTTTATGGGTATGCAACCAACACTTCCGGCAACAGGTATGGAGGGTATTTTACCGCAAATCCCCCCTCAGGGTCAAATTCAAACTATACTTATGTTGGCTTGTATCACTCCGCCGTTGGAAGTGGTACCACATTTTATGACATATACGGAAGTGGGACAGTGGGACTGCCAATCTTAAAACCCTCCGGGGAGCAGGCTTCCATGTTTTATTCTGCATCGCCGGAAGTTTTATTTTCTGATTATGGGGCTGGGCAGCTTCAATCAGGTTTTTGCCACATAGAACTGGATCCCGTTTTTGTCAATACTATTTATGCCGACAAATCCAATCCCCTTAAAATTTTCATCCAGTTAGAAGGTGATTGCCTGGGTGTTTACGTGACCAATAAAACGACGCATGGATTTGATGTAAAAGAACTGCAGCAGGGAACCTCCAATGTGCCTTTCTCCTGGTCGGTTGTTGCAAGTAGGGCTGATTCCCGTGATGCCTCAGGGAACATTACATCAAAATACCAGGGATTAAGGTTCCCTGGTTCTCCGAAAGTATCCCATTAACATGTTATCAAAACAGTGATATATACAGGCAATTACTGTTGGTACTAAATTTAGAATTTTGAGTCATGAAAAAAATTACGATCTTCCTTTTGGTCAATTTATTATTTTCCTTTTCTTTCGGGCAAACTACTTCGGGGTCAAGGTCTATATCAGGACCAACTTCTGTCAGTGCTTGTGACGGTGATACGACGACTTATTTCTACACTGTTTCAACCCTGCCCGGCGATACTGCATTCTTGTGGTTTTCAACTGATCTTTTTATTAACTGTAAACCCCCTGAAAGCAATCCATCTACGGTGCCGCAAATGAGATTAAACTTTATCGGTACTTCGGCAGATACGGGCTCATTAGGAGTACTATTTTATCCAGATTTAAGAAAAGAATTTTTACACAATATTAAAGTTGTTAGCAATCTTGCAAGTACTCCAACACAACCAATAGGAAGGAAAATGTTCTGCAAGTCTGGAACCTCGGCCCTTGAAAAGTTCTATGTTGACTATGACTCAGCTTACACATCCTATATTTGGGAAATTGTGCCAAAAAACCATCAGATAGTTGGACCAGCAAATCAGGACGTCATCTGGCTAAAATTTGATTTAACAGATATGGATGATGGATACATTAGGGCTAAAGGAGTCAATGATTGTGGTGAGGGAGACTACGGTGATACTCTAAAAATAACATTCAACTCAAATACCAGTATGAGTGTAACTTTATCAGGTCAAACATCATTTTGTAATAGCACAGCCTCTGCAAAATTCACTGCTACCCCTAATAACAATATAGGAGGTCAACGATATTGCGAATGGTTGGTTAATGATTCTATCTGGCTACAAGCACCTCCCCCTTTTGATTTCACTCCGAGTAGGCAACTTAATAATGGTGATACAATTACTTGCAAGTATTTTTGTGATACTTTGCAATATCGTTGTCCTGATAACTATCCTGCAATTGATACTGTTATAATTAGCGTGTTTGATTCGACAAAAGCTGGTTATTTATCTACAGATAAAGATATTATTTGCCGCATGAACAAGACTGACTCTATTACATTGGTTGGCTCCAACGGAGATGTTTTTATATGGCAATCGGCCAATGAAGTAGACTCTGCTAACTGGTCCAAGATTGTTTTTGACCCTGCCTTGGGTTCAAATCCAACTCGAATTCCCTTGAATACAGGTATTATCGGGTCTTTTAAATACAAGGTGATAACCAAATCCGGTGTGTGTCCAGAAAAAACAACCACTTCCAAGAACGTAAAAGTAGTTGGATTTGACACCCTGATGATTGTTGAAAAAGACTCAAATAATCAAACTGGCCGGGACAAAGACTCCATTATTTTTATTTGTACATCCTGTGTAAATGATCCTAATATCGGTAAATATGAGTGGGCATATATTGACCCCGGCCCCCCTTTGGTCACTTACCCTGCTCCGGCAGCATACGACTCTTTGCCGTATTGCATATTTAAAAGAATGCCATCAGATTACTCTTACTTTTTAAGAATCATCGGAACCGGCGACAATGCATGTTCGGATACAATTACTTTTAAAGCAAAGCAACATCTGAAAAACTCAGACTTCAAATTGGGTGTTTATCCCAATCCCAATAATGGCCTTTTTACCATCGAACTTGATGGTAATGTATATGGCACGACAACAATACGAATAATTGATATGGTTGGACAGGAACATCAACGATTTAGTACAGAAAAGGAAGATCAGGTAATGAGAATGCCGATTGATGTGGACAATTTAACCCAAGGTGTATATATGGTAGAAGCTGTTTTTCCCGGCGGGGAGAGGTTGATAAAGAAAATATTCATCTATTAACCAGTTGAAATTGCTTCAAAACAAATTCATTCATCTAATTGTTTCCTCATGAAAAGGTATACCAGTTATATAATCCTGTTAATCGTTGCCTGTTTATTTGCACTTACCACCAGGGCTCAGAATAATTTCAGTGAATCAGACCTTTCTTTGATTGACCAGAAGGTTGATTCGCTTATCTCCGAATATCTTCGCTATGCCTCATTTATGAGTGAAAACGATCTTACCAATATTTCAGAGGAATACCTCGAAGCCTTCCCGGGTTTATTCTCGTCTCCTTATGCCGAGGTTGTAAACGATCTTGATTTTTCAAACACAACAGCTAAAAAAATTACCGTAGCACAATATGTTAAATATGCTCGGGAATGGTACCCATACGGATTCAGCATCGACTTGACCAACATTCGGAAAGATAAGCAAATTAGAACCAGAAACAGTAATTTTCTGTTCACGGTTAACCTCCAGAAAACACTTGAAGGCTTATACAAAGTACAGGAACAACAAAACTATGAGGGAGATTTGCGGTTTACCATTGAATTTGATAATCGTTTCAGCTCATTTAAAATCGCCAGCATCGATGAAAAGGGAGGCAGTGATACCTGTATAAAGAATAAGCAGGTAGCCCAGGAACTGCTATCATCAGGGGCCTGTGCCAAAGCAAAGCGGGCATATGAAAATGTGTTGAATTCCTGTCTCAGTGATCCGGATGCCATTGCAGGGTTGAAAAAATGTGACTCCTGCATGGAGGCCAATAAAAAACCACTGTTCTTTACATTTCATTTGTTGCCGGGTAGTTCAAATATTTATTTAAATGGCAGCAAATTTGGAATGGATATTTCTGCCGGTTCCGGTTTTAATTTCAGCCTGGAGGCCGGGATCGGTGTCGAGATGGCATTGATCAAATGGAAAAACGGAGTATTCAGTATCGGCGCGATGGTCGATTACTCCAACTATTCGGGAACATCGCTGCTTGGATTCAACGCTGATACAATACCTGATCGCATGGATATTGATGGGGAGTTGTACACACTTGATTATAATGGGACTTCCATCAAGGAAGCAGATGAATTAACTTCCGTTCAGATCCCGGTTTATGTCCAATATCAATTCCTGGTCTCAAAATCGCTGTCCATTTATATCAAGGCCGGAGGCAAATTGGGGATCAATCTGGTCAGTAAATATAACACAACCGGAATGTTCAACTATAAGGGTAAATATTACAATTATGGTGGCGTAATCTTTACAAACCTGCCGGATTATAATTTTGGAACCTACAATGAAAATGTGGATGCATCGAACAGTGAAGTGAAGATGCTTAACATCTCGGCATTTGGCGGTTTGGGGATAAACATGTCACTCTCAAAAAAACTGGATTTGTTTATCGGGGCTGAATACACACATGGATTCAGCGATATCGGCAACGGTAACCAGGAAAACCGCATCACCACAGGGAAAGGTCAAATCAACAGCCTGTTTGGCGTTTCTGAAGTAAAAACCCGGTCCATCGGTGTTGAACTAGGTGTAAAATGGAGAATATTCCAGTATTAACATGAACTTGCACAGATGAAATACCTGATACTTCTTTTTTTAATTCTTCATCTTTTTATGGGTGCGGCGGCACAGTCCAGAATGCCCGGGGAACTTGTCAGCGCTTTGCCAATTGCACGAAATGATTTTTCACATTCCCGATTTTTATATGGCATCAATCCCCTTCCGGGAGCCAAAGACTCTAAACAGGACGTGGTTTACAGGCCGTTTAAAGTTGTTTATGAGATCGGTTATGTTAAAAAAGCCGTTACCATCCCGGAACTCACACTCTTTGTTGGATTTTATGGATTTAATTACCCTGTTATCTCTCAGTTGGACACCCTGTGGAGCAAGCCGGGTGATACAACCAGTCTGGCTTGCGTGCATAATCTGCTTGCCGATGTTTTCCTTAACTCCTACGATTCATTTGAGGCTTCCGACCCTAAAACCTGTAAATTACTTGTATTTGATTTAACTGAAAACCTGAATCTTGCAACGCTGATTGCCAAAATCACTGCCGTCCCTGCCTCTGCAAAGGGCATGTTTTACCTGTTCTGGGATACCCGCCTCAAGCCAAAATTGCCTGAAGTTTTTTCAGGTTCAGAAATGTTTGAAATGGATGTAAACAAAGCGGTGAGGATTCCTAAAAATAAAGCAGCCATTGCCGATGTGCCGCCTGCTGTTACAAAGCCGGTTGATGTAAAACCAGAAGCGGTTGCAGTGGTCGCAGTAGCAGGGCAAACCGTAAAACCTAAAACACCATCTGCAACATCAAAGGGGAAGCCGGAAGTGGCTGAAAAAAAGCAACGTCCGGAAACTGAAAAAAAACCGGCCTCAACCACTCCGGTGCCGGTTAAAACAGAACCTGCCAAGCCTGCAGCACCTGCAGTAACGCTTATTCGCGCCCCCGAAATAAGCAAATTACTCTACCCTGACTTGTGGGCATATGCAATTAAACAAGCACCATCACTCGATCAAACCGACATCACCCTGAAGCTTTCCAAAAAAAACGATTCACTGATCGCCTATTCAAAAAAAGAGCAAACAGCAGTATCCGGTTATCCATTACCTATGAAATCATTCCCGGTCAGTCTGCGACCCGTTGGCAATGTTTTTCCTGATGAGTTAACCTCTGCAAAAGTTAAAGCAAGCCTGTCAGCCAACCTGAGATCAGTTGTTTTCGGCTACAAAGGCCAGCGGTTGTTTTTTTCAGAGGATAAAGTAAATATCCTTTTGCAAATTCCGGATTGTTTTTCAAATCGCCAGGAAATAAGCGGAAATTGGGATAAACCTGCAATTTTAACGTGGAAGGCGACTTCCGGATCTTCAGGTGACACCCTATTCGTAACACTTGAAAAAAATCCGCTGCGTATCAACATTGTCGATGAAAAAACCAGTAACCCGGTAAACGGTTGTATTGCAACGGTGCGGGTCCAGGGGAAAATAATCAATTCAATGAATATCAATTCTTCAGGGGATATTCAAGGACTGTACCGGTTGGAATCTGTTTATCAGTTATCTGTTCAGCATGATGACTATTATATTAAATCTTCATTCCTTTCCAAAAAAGATTTTGATGCAGGGAAAACCGTCACACTGATTAATCAACCAGCATATGATATTTTTTATATTTCCACTGCCACAAAATTAAAAAACGAAATGATTGCTTCCGTTGAGCAGAAGTTCGAGTCGGTGACACAGTTAGAACTGCCCTTTTTACTTTTTATAAGCAATGCCGATAACCCATTGATAACAACCAATAGTAAATCGGTGAAGAGTACCATGAATAAAGTATTGCAAATTTTTGACGATGCACCAAACCTCATATCAGATTATGATCGTTTTAGTAAGGAAATAAAATCAAAGCCTCCCCCGCCAAACACCAAAGTCAACCTGAATTTTTATATGCCAACTGATATTTTTCAATCAAAAGGAAGGGATTTCATTGATAAAGCGGTTTACTATTTCAGAGACATATTCACGGTTAAAGAAGTACTTGTTAATATATATCTTGATACTGAAATTACTGAACAGATTACTGCCAGTAAGAACAAAGAAGACAACAAACCCAACGAAAATTATCACTACTACAGTCTGATTAACCAATAAACAAATTCTGATGATAAAGGTTCTTAAACAATCTACTGCCATTCTGGCTATCTTTCTGTTCAGTCAATCGGTATTTTCTCAACAAATTAAAAATCTGCCGATAAAGTGGCAAAAACCGGGTTGGTTTAAAACATTAGACACCACTTCGAATACCAATAGAGTTTGGGTTGTTTTTTCCGATCGTGATAACAATCCGACATATGATAATGCAAGGTCCAAAGTCGTAAAGAAAACGATGAGTTATATGGATCAGTTCTATGTCACCGCCGAAGAAGGAAATTATGTACATATTTACAAAGACGCAGTTGAAGCTGAGAAATACAAACAACTCGGCCCCAACAATGAAGATTATGGGTGGGTGAAACTTGACCAGATGCTGCCGAACCAAAGTTGTTACCTCAACAATGAAGGGGTGAGTGTGAAAGCCATATTGCTTAATACAACAGCCTCAGCCAAAGGAGAAACAAAAGATATTGATGAAATGGATTTCAAAAAGGTTCGCTTTTACAACGATCCTCAATTAACGCAAAAACGCGACTATGAATGCGATATTTATCAAATATTCTACATTTACAAACGGTATCCCGCTAATCAACCGTATAAATCCCTCCTCCTTGGTACAAAACCAAAATTTGCAACCTACGACAAAGACAACATCGTTGGCTGGGTTGATTACAATCGCCTTACTATCTGGAATCATCGTGTTGCAGTAATTCCAAATGCTTTACCGGATGCCTGTAAGGAGAGATCGGAAAAAGGCACCTATGCAACACTTTTTGGAACCCCTGAATCAGCTCAGAAATTCGGACAGGGCCAGCCCTGGGATGAGATGGATGCCATCTGGACAGCGGATTCATGCTGGCCGCAGGAAAAATTCAGCCCTTATATTCCAAGATATCCGGTTGTTTGGAACAACAAGGAAATCAATGACAAAAATGGTGTGATGAAGATCGGCATCATCGGTGATGTTACCTCCCGAACAACAAAAAAAGCCATCAATAAAACCAGCATGGCGGAAGTGTCCAAAGAATACAATGAGAAACGAGCACATAGCAGACGGATCAATATTCTTTTTGTGGTTGACGGAACAAGAAGTATGGCACCATATTTTTCCGGAGTTGGTGATGCTATCAGGGAGAGCATGGAGCAATTGCAGGGTAGTACCGGAAACTCTTTCAGTTTTGCGGCTGCAGTTTATCGTGACATAGGTGATGGAGACGATTTACTGTTCAGTTCTACCCCGCTTACAAGCAATTACGGGGAAGTCGCTACCTGGTTGCAAAAGCAGAAAGCAGTTTCAACCCAGGACCCCGATATTCCTGAAGCGGTAAATTATGGCATTACAGAGGCATTGCGAAGGGTTAGTTTGCCCGGCAAGGATGAAAATAATTATGTGATCTTAATCGGTGATGCCGGGAACCATCCCGATCGTCCAAATGATAAAACAAATGTGACTCAAAAACAAGTCACCGACATGCTTTTTGATTACAACTGCTTTTTTGCTGCATTCCAGGTGTACACTTCACCCGCAACGGATTACTCAAACTTTCTGAAGCAAAGTAAAGCAATTCTTAATGTGCTTTCACTCAGTTTCTATGACAGGGACTCTAAAAAAATGAAAGCCAGCGGCGTAATTTTAAAACCTGCCCCCAGCGGATTTAATCAGGATGTAGATCGAAAATGGTCTTTGGTAAATGCCCCGTTTCCTTCATGTGTCATGCAGGCGAAAATGAATGAGCAAATCCCCCCCCCGGTGTTAACTGCCAATATTGTTAAAATGATTAAAACCCTGAACGATTCAACAAATGAAGGTATCAAAACGATGCAGGAATTTGTTGAATCAGGAGATTTCCAGGGCAAGGAGATTACAAACGGACAACTGACCTTTCTCGCAAGATTGGATATTTCCCCTCGGAACTTACAAATTTTAGCAGATAAACATGTTCAATTGTACTATGAAGGCTATAGCTTCCCGACGAATAAAAAGCTTAAGGCACCGGTTTGGCAAAATGAAATTCTATGTTCAAATGATGACCTCTTTAACATCGTGAAAGTACTCGGAAATCTTGTTGATGCCAGTAAAAATGAATCCGAACTCAGGGATAATTTTATCGAAGCCTGGAAGCAAACTTTACGTCCCATTATTGGAGAACAGAAAAGAAGTGAGGTGGAGGATATGAGTCTTGAGGAAGCGGAACGGTTGATTTTTGGCGGTGTAGGCAGTACAGAATTACTTGACCATAAACTGAAGGATTTCCGTGACCCCACCAAAGTAAGCACGATTGACCTCCGCGTTTTTGCCGGTGAAATTTCAAAAAAACACAAACGGCTGAGCGACATTTTTAACGGAGTAACGAAGGAAGTTCAAAAGTATATCTGGACTTCGAATGAATTAAAATATTACTGGATCCCGCAGCGATTTCTTCCATAAAAATTCAAATGTTTGCTGCGTGACGAAGAAAAAAATCTTCTTTTATATTCTGACTTGTTGTCCTTTTTTCTTATGGATAAATGCGTGGTGCCAGCAAAGCGGAGGGATTCCTATCATGGGAATTCCACAGGTGTTTATCAGACCAGAATTGGTTCCAACCGAAGATAATATCATGGGCATTCTTGCCGGATCGCGTTGGCAGGTATTCTCAGAGCGAAATGACAATGCTGTTTATGCTGATTTTAATGGAATCCAGGTCAAGAGCCGGGCGAAATTCCTTGAAGCATTTTTCGTGACCAATGTAAAAGGAGATTTTCTTCACATCTATTCCGACCCGAATCCGGAAGCAAATGGGAACCTCAGTGCGAAGGCTTCTGAGCGGGGGTGGATCAATAAATCGAATGTTCTCTTATGGCACTCATGCCTGCTGGTGATGCAAATGAATTCAAAAAAGCAGATGCAGGTTATGACACTTGGCCAGACGGACTTCTTCGATATGGGGCAGACGGATGACAGTATAAGGAAAGGAATCGCCATATACCGGGATCCGGGTTTCAAAGATAAAACAGAGTTTAGAACAGACCCCAAACAATTGTACTTCGTTTATAAGACTGAAAAAAATTCATTGCTTATCGGCACAGAAAAGAAAGTATTGGTCGATACCGATCCTGCTGAAATCATCCTTGGTTGGATCGCCCGGGATAATTGCTATGTTTTGGATTCCAGGGTATGGGTGTCTGAGAACAGTTCTATTCAGGCTGTGGATGAACGACGTGAAAAAAAGATTGTCCCTGCTTTATTTCTGGATGAAGCCCATGCAAAAGAATACCTGCTGAACCAGGAATTTGATAAAAAATTTGTGATCTGGCAAAATTCAAATAAGAATTCATCAACTAAGAAGCAATGCTTCCCTTTGATTGAAAGAAAAGCAGGAATTGTAAAAGTTAAAATTATTGAAGATGATTTTAAAACCGGATTTGGTTGCATAAAACCTGTTTGGATGGAGAATGATCTGTTTAGAATGGTTACACTGATCAACACATCTGAATTGAATGCGGTAACCATCAGCATGCGGACATTTCTGGATAATATCATTGGCCCCATTGACCGTGATGTGCTGAAGAAATCACTTTTATCCCTCTATAAAAAGGATAAGGAAGATTTGCGCGATGATGCCATTTATAATTTACCGATAAGGGAGATTTTCGAAAACCTCTTCTGGATCATTAACAGTGACGATACGATGTTAACCCTGCCATTCAGCAAGATCGATGATTCCGGCATGGTTTCAGATCAATTTTTAAAATCATTCCTTCAATCAGTTTCCTCCAGTGAAAAAACATTACTGAAAATAGTGAATGCAGACAATTCCCAGGAAAGAGACGGTTCATTTGTTTCCCACGATATGCGCTATTACTGGCTTGATCTGAACCTTTTCCCGTAACCCCACTCTTAATCAATTAAAATGGAGAATCCACTGTTTATCATTAAAAACCTGGTATGTTCGTATAGAAACGGGAACGATGTTTTAAAAATCAGGGAACTTGTCATCCCGCGGAACCGGTTCGTTGTGCTAATCGGGAAATCGGGTAGTGGGAAAAGTACAGTTCTGGAAACCCTTGGATTGATGAACAACACGATAAAAAGTGGAGATGTCCACTTTTATCCATCAGATAAAAATGAACCACTCTCCTACAAAAACTATTGGGAACCTTCTCACAAAAAGGAAATTGCAAGGCTTCGCCGCGAGTACTTTAGCTTTATCTTTCAGAATACAAATCTGATGCAAAATTTCACTGCCCATGAAAATGCCTGTCTCAGCCAGATGATCCTGGGGGTGCCGTTTAGCGAGGCAATGGGGAAAGTGAAAGCATCCATGGAGACCATGGGATTGGAGGAAGTCCTGGAGGACCGGAATGCTTCAACATTATCGGGTGGCCAAAAGCAGAGACTGGCATTTGTACGGGCAATTACCCCGGAATTTACGGTACTCTTTGGCGACGAACCAACAGGAAATCTTGACGATGACAATTCAAATGAACTGATGTTCAAACTGCACCAAAATATCACTGAGTTTCACCGGACAGCAATAATTGTCAGTCATAATATTATATTGTCAGAAAAATATGCCGATATGATCATTGTGCTCAAAAAAAACGGCAATTTGAATTCCTGTGCTGAAGTAGAGCAGGATGACATTTACAGTAAATCCAAAGGTTCCTGGTATAATTATAAGAACCAGATTGTTGATGACCTCATCGGGGTTATTCAGCAAAAATTATCTTTCAAAGATTATGAAAAAACCCAATCTTCATATTAATCTGAAAATACTGACAACTGGCAAATTTTCATTAAACGGGAAAAAATGAATAAAACTGGTACAAATCATGACTTTACCTTTCTGTTCCTGAAAAAGGAAGGCAAAACTCTTTTAGGCAAACGATATAGCAACTTTATTTTTCTCTTTCTAATCTTATTTATCACTTTTCTTGCCATTGGAATTGCAAACGGAAGCCTCCATTATCTTGAAAAGAAAATGAATGACCCATTTATAAATTGGGTCTCTGTTGACATTCCTTTCGGACGGGCTGACAGCGTGCCTGCCTACATCAAACTTTTAACAAATGACACGATTGAGCGTGAGCGGATTGAATACTCGGATGTTACAGCATTTACTTTCTGTTACCTTTCTTTTTATGATAAAAAAGGCACAAGCCGATACTCTCACAGAGGGAGAACAATTGAAGCCAATGACCCGCTGCTGGCAGATATCTTCAACCGGACTGGAAATATCCTCAAGGGCCGGCCTTTTAAATCAAATGATGAACTTGGGCTGATTGTTACGGCTAAACTTCTTACGAAATTAAATTATAATCCAGGCTCAACAGTTCTTTTTTTAAACCATGCAATGGGAGATCCCACCGATATTAATAACGATATTCCGGTTCCTCTTCCCATCCTGGCCGTGGTCAAAGATTTGCCTGGCCTGACCGATTTTTTTGTTACCCCGAATTTTTTTATTCAGCGGTACGAATCAGGGGATGAAAATCCATTTAATCCAACATTCTCGAACAATATTGAATTAATAACATTTTCTAAATCGGATAATAAACGGCTCTTAGATGCTGTAACCAGTTTTTTTAATAGAAATTCTTCTTTTCAGCAATATGCTCCCCATCCCTGGACGGACACAAACTCACGCGCTTACCAAACAACCCATGTTGTTAAAATTGGGATAAAACCTGACACTTCCTACATCATCAGAAAAAATATTTTCGCGGCATTAAGTCAGGATAAAGAGGTAAAAAAAGTAAACTACATTCATTATTATGACTTCTATACAAGTGTTAGCTCATTTGATAGCAGCATTTTAAAAAGTTATGACCGGATGTCTGTTAAACTATTGGACCTGGGAAAGTTAAACCCTCTTCAGGAACATCTGGAAAAAAAATTCAAACTTCGGCTTGACATGGCCCAGGTACAAACCCGCGAAAATTACTTCTTCATTTCGAATCTGACCAATATCATCTCATTGACACTTATTGTTTTCAGCATTTTAAGTATTTGTCTCTTTATCTCCAGTTTATTAAAAAATCACCTGGAGCGAATGAAAATGAACATAGGCACATTTAAAGCCTTTGGTCTTGATAATAAATCGTTGGCGCAAATCTATATTGCCATTATTTTTATATTCATTTTCTCAGCAATGGTCTTTGCAATAATCCTGGCATGGATCTATGGAAATTTAGGGGGCGTAAGATTCCTGTTTTATTTAACAGGACACGAAGTTGAAGTCAACGAAGATTATTTTGAACTTGTAAAACCATGGAAGGAACACTATGTTATCGGATGGTTGGCATTCTCAGTTATATTCATTTTCGCAACAAGCTACCTTGTACTTAAATACATTACCGGAAAGATTTTTTCGAAATCCCCGGGTGATTTGATTTACGACCGGTAGGTCATATAAATAGTCTGTTGATTAGTTTGCGGGAATACGTATAATCACATAGGTGTCAACAGGATTGTCACTTTTATAACCAGGATACCAGCTTCCCCCTTTGTTGATTTTCCGTTTGGCACAGTCATGGAGTGTTTGGCTTACATTGTTGATGTTCTTAAATCCGCTAAGATCTCCGGTGGTTTCAACCGTAAATGCAATCACAATCTCACTATGCGAACCCATCTCCTTCTGAATTTCCTGTGAGAGATATTCTTCCAACTCTCGCCGGCTTTCATATAAAGGTGGATAGGGCTTTGGATAAACCTCTGATTCCTGGTAGTATTTTCTTGATACGGCTGCCGGCTTGGGCTGATCCGGCTTAACAACAACAGCAGCAACAGGATTTGGAATAAAAGGATTTCCGGAATACGCAACCGGAGGGCATTTAGCCGTTTTAACGAATATAGAATCACTGGCGGCAAACTTAGAAAACACACTATCTGGTTGGTATTTTCCGTTAATTCCTGAAATTGAGTACTCTACATTGCATTTGGGTAGAGATACATGCACCACAACAGCATCCTTGTTGGCAATTTTCATTTTTTCAACACCCGTGATTCGCAGATTCTTGCAATCACATGGATCCACGGGCGGAGGCATACAAGCAGCTGCCGGCACATAGGGGATCGGGTTCCTGAATGCAAAATAAACTGTATCCCTCGATGACAAGTCATTCATTTTTAATTTTACATTAAATATCCCTGGTTCTTTTACTGTAAAATTTGGTTGGTCATGATAATGCGCTCCATTATCAATAGAAAACTTGAAAATCGTTGAATCAACAGGATACCCATACTCTGTCAAATTGATAGAAAAACCGCAATCCGCAGGCACTTTGCTTACAGATGCCAGATACCTGTGCCTCTCATACGGCAACACAAACAGCACGATGAACATTAAAACGATCACGATGCAAGAAACAATAAGGCCGATGTTCAAACTAAATGTATTTGGCTGCTGAGGCTCTTCATACACCTCTGCAATATTATTGCTCCCGCAGGCCGGGCATTGCCGGTTTGCTGTATCCGCCTGAACAAATGTGTTTTCACATGTTCTGCATTCGTACTTTGGCATTGTAGTAAGTTTTAAAATTTAATTCCGGGATAATTTCACAGAGTATCATTAGAATACCAGGTAACAAACAAAAATACAAAAATAATGTGCATATTTGACATCCTATCCGTATTTCAAAATATGAACCAGAAAGTTAGTTAATAAATTGAAGAACTGAGAATTTTGGTCTGAGCCTTTTCACCGGTCAATTCCAACTGAGAATTTTGGCTTTGTTTAGAAGATCCTTTTAAACAGCTAGTTAACAATATAGTAATCAAATATAGTAATTTATGTTCCTGATGTAGCATTTTCATAATTCAAAACACTTTTCAAGCATTTTGAATTTCCCCCGTTTCTTTGTAAATTGCCATCGGTATTATCCTCGTCCACACATAACAAAATCATGAATCCATACCTGAAAATACCACTCACCTTAACAAGGTCAAATCATCCAAATGATTTTGCATTTGAGATGGTGCCCGTTGAGGAAGCAATTAAAGAGTTCATCGATATTTTAGTTTCTACAAGGCAGGGAGAGTGTGGCTTTAACACAGATTTTGGCTATTCTCTCTGGTCGAATGAATTCGAACCCATTTTAAATGTAATGGAATGGCAGCCGATATTTATGGAACAAATTAAGGATTTGCTTGAGAAATATGAACCCAGGATTACTTCTGTTCAGGTTTGGGAGCCTGAAATAACCTCAATCAGGAAAGCAAATGACAACAACAATATGATATATAAGTCGGATAAGAATTATAAAATAACCATTCGCCTTGATTATACAATAAAACAGACCGGAGAGCGTCAGAATGATGTGAAAATAACCTTTGAATATTGAATCCCAATGAAAGCAATTACAAGCAGTATCCTTGAGAAAATGCTGGCCCATGCTGAGATTTTGATGGCCAACGAAGAATGGAGCCCGGATGCAATCATGATTTTCAAATCCGATCCCATCGTGAAACTGCTATATGGCGCATGTGCAGAGGAAATTGGGAACGTTCATGAAGAGATCTTTCATGTAAAACAGCGGCTGATTAAAGACACCATTGAAAAATTATTACCAGAGGAGTATCATGCGCCAACTCCGGCCCATGCCATTGTAACTGCAAGACCAATTGATAAAACCGGGGAATGCAAAATCGGGATCGACTCTCAAATCATTCTCAAAAAACAAGATAATGTAACTAAAGATTTTGTGTTTTCACCGGCGGGTTATTTTACATTGTCACAGTCAGAGGTCAAGTATCTTGTGTTTCGTGACAGCATGTATCTTCTTGAAAAAGAAAAAAAGGAGCGACTGCTGACTGGAAGTTCCAGTATGAAATTCCAAAGTGATGTATTGTGGATAGGAATAAAAGACCTGAACCGTTTTCTGCCAAAAGATAAATTGTCGATCTTTTTCCATCTGCCTCAAACCGGAAATGAACAGCATTCCTTTTTTAATGCTTTGAAGTATTGTAGCTGCGTTCTTGACGACCATACTTTATCTGTTAGTAATGGCCTGACAACGGACGAGGAGGAAATGAAAAAAAAGATGCTGAAACAGAGAAAATCTTTCAGCGGCATGCAAATTAACGAAAGTGGAACCGGGTTATTACCAGAAGAGAACGATTTTCGGGATAAAATGTTAACAGATCCTGATTTCATGATTTATAAATTGATCGAAGATGTCCGAACGTTTTATTTCAAACAATATCTTACTATTTACGACCTTCCCAAAAGGCAGGCTGGAGCAAGCGAGATTCCAGATGAGCTTGTCAGGCTGTTTTCAGAAAAAGAATTAGAACTGGTTAAAGATGATGTTTGTTGGTTGAAATTCTCCTTTGGAAATCTCCTGGATGAAAAATGGATTACACAGCTTTACTGCAGCATGAATAGTTTTCCGGTTCTTAATCTGAAACTGGAAAAGAGTGATTTTAATGTAGAAAGTATGCCTGTGAATATTTTTCCGGTTACCAGTGAAAACTTTGTTTTATGTCTGAATTCCATCACCGGTAAAGTCATGAACCGGCCGGAAGAATCTGAATATAGATTAATGGAAGCCAGTCCATCCCGCACGGTTACCCGGGATGGAGATGCCATTTTCAGAAAAGGAGGCCTGGGACGTCAGGATCCGCGAAAATTAAAAAACATGCTGAATCTCCTTGCAAACCTCTTAAAAGAAGAAACCATCCTCTTAACCAAAGACGGCACCCGGGAGGACCTTAATAATCTGAATCGTCTTACCCGGGCACTCAACGACTTTGA
The DNA here is from genome assembly GCA_964550695.1 of uncultured Bacteroidales bacterium. Classification (GTDB taxonomy): domain Bacteria; phylum Bacteroidota; class Bacteroidia; order Bacteroidales; family TTA-H9; genus CAZKCK01. The sequence goes on from CAZKCK010000007.1 coordinate 23,608, forward strand.
CAGCAGCATTGAACTTGAACGAGGCAAAAAAGCAAAACACACGGGCAGTGTAATTCTCAAACCATTCAAATATCATACAAAGATTTTTATCCGGTTCTGGACTACAGCAGCCGAGGAAGCCAATTTGATTCGCCCATTAAAAGGAGAACAGGGCGAAAAACAATGTGAACTACTTTATGGTCCTGAGATTAAACCCGATTCTCTGCGACTCATTAATATAAGTGCAGGAGGTAAGAAAAAACCAACAGAGGAAGAACATTTGGACACCGTTCGGAAATTGATATTGACACGCGGCAGAATTGTTACGATTGAAGATATAAAAGCGTTCTGCTATGAACAGTTCAGTTCCTCTAAAGTTATAGTTGATGTAAAAAAAAGTGTCGGACAAAGTCAAACACCTGGTCACGGACTTGTAAAAACGGTTGAAATAGATATCAGGTTTAAAGAAAAAACCAACCTGAAGGACGAGCAGTTGTCAATGCTAAAGGAAGAATTGCAGCTAAAACTGGAACAGGCTTCAAGAAATGTAATGCCCTATGTAATTACGATCAGTTGAACCTATGTTCCTAAGAAAAGAGAGAACCATGCGGGATAATTTCGGAGGCATCGTTACCTGTAACCGGCTCAAGACTGCTTCTTGCAGAATAGGTTTTGAGAAAAAATTCTTTCCCGGCTTACGTGTCAGCCTTTATGGTTGGAGTCGTGCCCATACAACCGGCGACATCCCTGTAACAGCGGGTCCCGAAGGTATTGTTTATGCTCCATCAGAAGTCAACCTGTATTACCAGCGCCTCGGGATTGAACGGTTCATAATTGAAGTTTTTCGTGTAAAAGCAGCCGATACTGAACTATGGCTTTCAACCACACTATACACCCATCTTTGCACACAAAGGGTTCAGAAAATCATTTACCGTATTGATGCTGTGCGGCAAATAAAATCCTATGGGCTATATGAAGCCTGGATGACCATTGAAGACAAGTCTTCAAATCCTGTCATTATCCCTGGAACCAAAGAATTGATGTTGCAAAGGGACTGGTATAGGGTACTCCGCGGAAATCAGTTATGATGAGGCTAAAGAAGTTTCTTCTTTTTCTTTTCTTCAACAGGCTGATAAACATTTGCTTTTTGTAGAATCCCAACTTTAAGTAATTCTACATCATCTATTTGAATATTTCTAAAGTTCTTATAAACTCCGGGAAATCCGGTAACCGTTGCAGTGGTCACCCCACTTCTGGTCTCCGTTTCAAATTGTGGTTCAACCAATACATCTGCACCTGCTTTTTTCAACGCATTTGCAACAGCTAAATTTTTCACCGCATTTAACCCAACTCTTGAGGATTCTGTAGCGGAACCGGTCACCTTACTTTCAGCAACCTCCAGATCAACAATAACCGGCTTTTGAATTACTCCCGACCCATAAATATCAGTAGTTTTTGTAGTATATGTTTTCACAACACCACAGGATGATAACAAAACAGTTGCAATAGCGAATAGTAAAATTCTGGTTTTCATATTAATATAGTGTTTGTTTTTCCCTGAATATTTTGGCCTTCGGGCTAGCTCTTAATTGTTGTATTTCTTGTTTTATTGGAATAAATGTATCCTCCGTCGGGGGGTTAGCCCATATGCAAACCTTGCGAAGATTTTGCTTTTTTCTGTATTGAAATGATTAAACTCAGGTAGATGCTTACTTCCTGTAATTATGCAATAAAAATAGGTTATTTTTATATAAAAACAAAAAGTAAATTATTGAAATAAAAAGTATCAGCAATGTAACATTATAAGAGAACTTTTTTAGGATTACTGACATGTTCTAAAAGAATTGGATTTGGACCAGAAACAAACTCGAACTGGTATCCGCCACCGGCGTAAAAACCTTGTGCTTTTGCGAATCCAACATTCACTATCGTGCCCGGGGAAAGCAGAAAACGGTCTAGTGCCGGGTTTTTTATTCTAACAGCATGCCCGTCTTTATCAACCAGGGCCAGCTTGTTATGAAAGTATTCTATTGTAACATGATAGGTGTCAACGGCAAACCAATTGCCCCCGCATCTGCATGAACTCATATGCAGTCTTGCTGCCGAAATAGTCAGGTTAATCCGATAAGTTTCATAATAATCGTTTTTCCATGCAGTTTGCTGGCTGGTTTTAGCTCGTTGGCTAAGGTGTGCCAGTTGTGAGGAACTGATGATCATACAACTCGTTTTGTGCTTTTCGTAAATACAATTACTTTATTCCTTTTACTCCACCCGTGTTGGAACTTCCTTTAAGCATGGAGTCATTAGGACTGCCACAGTTTATTGGAGTACATCTTTTAATTGGTCCCTCCATGCCAGGTATAAGTGGCCGTTGAGTCCTTTCTCCAGCCTGAACAGGCACCCCAACAATCAGGGAGAATTGTTGTAAAAACAATGACCCTTTTTCTCCACTTGCAACCTGACATCCATGCAGGGTAACTACCGCATCAACCCTGAAATATGGGCGAAGCCTGCCCAGAATATGACTATGTTGTCTTAACACATCGACATCAAGGTATTTACCTTCTTTTATTGCAGGCCCTCCTCCAACCGATTGGATTCCTGCAGTTCCATGTCCGATTATGTTCAGCCGGAAAATTGTCTTTTGGCCACCTTCTTCATTTGCTTTTGAAATGATACGGTCGACCATTTCAATGACACCGTTAATTGAAATTGCATCCGGATGAAAAACTCCGGTGAATTTGCCTACCCAATCACTTCTGTCGATGACATCGATGATCAATTTCGTTTCTTTTACTGCCATAATTCTTATGTTTAAAAAATCGAAAACCTTCTTTTTTTAACCTCAGGCTCATATCCTATAACCATTTCCTTTAAAATCCGATCTTGCTTCAAATATCCGTCCTGCAAGGAAAAAACGATTCCAAAACCGGGATCCTCATCTTCACAAATATATGATTCAACCGGGCCAAAGAACTCCTTCAGCTGATCTTTATCGCATGTTGGAAGAAATATCCGCAATACTCTTGGGTCGTAAAACCGGAAATACAACTCCTCTCCTTCTTCTGTTTTGACCATTAGAAACTTGCGAAAATGTTTGTGCAGAGATTTCATATCCTCCTGCGAATAGACCAACACCCCCCATGAATCGCCCCAGCCGTTGTCAAAATACCATTTTTCAAATTCCTGCCCCCTTTCAACCTGAAAAATATAGGGGGCAACAGTAGCAAGTGTTTCTTCGCTTTGGCCGCGGTAGAGGGAATCGAATGTTGGCGTCAAATCCTTTGCTTTATCAATTAAAGCTTCCATGCGGGCGGCGTCAAGGATCATTAGTATTTCATTTTTCAACATTATGCTAAATAATCTATTTGTTCAATAATCATTAATTGATATAATGAAAAGACTTTACTTTGAAACTGGCAGGTCAATAAATGGGCCGACTTCAATAATTTCCTGATAATTGTAGTCGAATGGATCAAAGTACATTACCTCTCCATATTTAGTAGGTATTTTAATTTCCATTGATTCTGTGTTTTCATGCCCAAGAAAATAACCGAAACGAAAGACCACAGGGTATTGTTTTTTTAAATTTTCTTTCTTCTTTGTATATGGAGCATATAAATTAATTGGCAACTCAATTTCTAAGGATTCTTCAAATGTTTCTCCTGATAATATTTTAGTACAACAAGGGATAATTTCCTTTTCTACATTTAATCCGGAAGGCACCGGAATTATTGCTTTAACTAGATATAATAAATCATTTTCATCAATATATGTGTAAAAAATATTCTTGTCTATGGCAAATTCATCATCATCGTTATACTCGGTGTATAGCCGGTTGAATAGATAGATCGTTTGTTTTGTTTTATTCTTGATGCATATGAAGGTTTCTAAACTATTATTATCCTTCAAGATAAGCGATACTTTTATATCGCAATCTGCATTATTTTTATTAATAATTTGATTCCCCATTTCGTGTTGAATTACTGTTTTTTCTGCAACTTTTGATTTTTCATTTGGCATAAAATCATTACAGGCAAGAGTTGTGAAAAGAAAAAGTATCTTGATTAATACCAAAGTCTTTTTGTTTGAGGTGGTTCCCATTCTGATCGGATTTTATTTTCAGTATATGGATCATTATCATATGGTGGGACACCAACGGTTTTTAATTCTTCTTTATTAGTCAGCGGGGGATTGTCAGGACTAGCTGGATTAGGTTTATTATCGTTAGGGGTATCCTTTGGGGTACTACTTAATGTACCAGTAGCGCCATGGTTAGCATGAATCATCTCATGAGACAGACCAATGCCCGGGGGGCGCGTTTCCCATGGCTGAGGTCCAATTTTTTTTCTGTCTGGATTATATTCAATAACAGGAGGGGTCAGTGATGAATAGCAACAATTTCCATCTGATTTACTATTACCAACTTTAATTGTAGCACCACCCGCCTCATTTAATGATTTTAGTAGTTTTAGCCCGGTTGGTGTTTTTTCGATCATTTTCAAGTCGTTAACTACTTTTTTCTGATAATCAGCATCATTGGGATCAGGTTCAATTACAATATTTCCAAATTTTACTGAACCAATATCACTTGAAGTTGAAGAACATTTCGCTATTATAAAATTTTTGATATCTTTTGCGACTGATTTTGCTGCTTGAAAGATTTTATTGACCTGTTCAACGGAGTAATTCTTTGCTTTTATAACCCCTGAGGAAAAATTATCGATTAGTTTTTCGGATTTTGTACTTGTTTCACATATTTTTTCAAGGCGCTCAACACTGACTTTAGCAATGTTGGAAACAGATTGTTTTGTTTGCTCTGTCGCCGTCCCCCAAAGACAGGAAAAAACACTATTAATACCCATATTACTTTTGCTCTAAAACTCGAAATATTTCATAAACCCATTTCTCTAACTTGTCTCCCATCTCTTCTTGTGTCATTTTTGATTGTAATATTTCTGCTGCTGCTTCAAAGTCCTCATCAAAATCCTCACCCATTAAAAAAGCTGAAATAAGATAAATTGCAATAGAAGTGTTTCTATTTAAACCGTACTTATTTGCTTTAAGGATTTGTTGCTCAACTTGCACTTTGAGATCACTGTCATTCAATTCCTTAACCTCCTCTATCTCTGATCTCAGTAATTTTATCATTTTCAACACAAATCCTTCTCGATTTTTATCAGCCAATTCGAGTAGTTGATTGTTGTAAATTGTCAACATAATTGTGCAAAATGTGTTAAGAAATAAGTAAAGTTTGTATGAATAACTTAATTTCAATCATGGATCGTCCAAAATATCATTCAATGTGTTTATATAAAAACCTTAAATTGAATGACTTTAATTTGTAACAATAATGGGAATCCATCCTTTTTCATTTAACATTTCTTGATTTTCTACAATTGAAGCGTCAATTAACTCACTTGGAACTCCTGACTTAACGTTATGAAGTGAATTCCAGACGAAAAGAAAGAAACGCCTGTTTTCCACAGTAAACTCAATAGGTGCAGAAGAAACCTCAGAATCGGATTTAAAACTGTAAAGCAGTTTTTCCTGAAAATACACACTTACAACCTGAATTATTTTTCCATCAATACCTTTTTTAATATCGAAATTATCTCTCCATATAGTAAAGAATGTATCAGGATCTCCATCAACCATATACTTTACCCGTTGTTTAATTCCCTCTTGTAAAACTATCACCTTCCCAAAATTGTTCAACCATTCCGGAATTACGGGGAATTTTACACCTCTATTAATTAATTGTTGTTTAACTATCTGCTGCCATTTGTAGTAATCACTCTCTTTATCCAACTTGTTTTCCTGCACCCAATATGCAACGGTTGCCCCGGTATTGTCCGGTATTGTAAAGTCGGCACCTTTATCTATAAGATGTGAAACCGCACTGAATTGATTAAAAGAAGCTAATGTTAACATTGCTGTAGAGCCTGATTTATCTTGACTATTCAAATTTACTCCATTGTCTATTAGGAGATTTAGATTCTCCCAATTCCTCGAAAGGATAACATTCATTAAGGCCGGTTTATCGTTTTCTTTGCCATTCGGATCCGATCCGTTTTCAAGAAGTATTTTTAAAAACTCAGAATCTTGCATCCCTGCAGCCATGGCAGTAATATGGATTGTGTCGTCTTCACTGACCATAGGGATATTCGGATTCGCTCCACTTTCAAGCAGCAATTTCAAGGAAGGCTTCTGTTTTTGGGCAAGCGCAAAAAAAAGAAATTTCATTCCATGTTTACCGGTCAGGTTTACATCAAGCCCCGATTTTAATAAAATTTTCATTTCCGCCAGATTTCCCTTATCAATCGCCCTTGCAAGTTTAAGTGCGTCATTCTCAAAATAATCAGATGGATTTAACATGTTTTGGGATTTGCCATTATTGTCAGAAATACATGATATTAGTACTAATTGAAGAAAAATGAACGTGAGAATTAATATTTTAATCTGACCTTTTAATTGCATTAGAATTCAGATTCAAAATTTAAGAAAAATAGTTATTGAGTTTTTTTAATTGTCTTAATATCTTCCTCTTTTTGCTGTTCGATACCAACAATCAGGGAATTCATGCCGTGACCTTCTAACAAATGGTCAATTGGATTGAAATTATTTTTTAATTCATCCGGGAAAGGTGGTTTGATTTTATGTCTTTCACCAGCCGCCTGGGGTATCGAATCAGGGTCACCATACAATAGCGCTGCTAAACCAATTCTAAGCGCTGGACCAACTACAGGAATCGTTGATACTAAGTTAGTAACTCCGAATTTTACCAACCCCCTGTTATCCTGCGCTATATTTAATGGGTCTCTGGTTGAAGAGAAGGCTTGAATATTGTTTTTGCTGTTTACAATATCTTTTTGGGTAAAGCCGTAATCTGTATTTGATTGCGGATGAAGGCCTGCAGCATTATATGTATAGGATTTACTCTTTGTAACAATTCCTGCTGCTGAAGCTAACCCACCACCTAAAGAATGACCCGTAAACTCAATATCCATTCCTGCGCCTTTTAATGATTGAGCCAATTTAACTGCTTCATCATATTGGGCGGATTTAAATCCCAAGGATTGTTTAATATCATCAAATACCCCCCCCTTATTATCTGTCCCCCTAAAGGCAACAACGTATTTTGGTGGCATGGTAAATGTTGATTGATAAATTTCTGCCTGAAAACCAGAATTATTATCTTTCCAAGTTAAATTTTCTAATCCCTCAGGTAAATATTCATGAGGATAAGCCTCCCATCCTTCAGGTACAGTATCCTTGTTCAAATAATATGACTGATCGGCCAATTTTGCCCGCTCGACAGCATCATTATTCAATTCAATACGTGCTATTGCAGCTTTTAATACTGGATTATTATTACTAGATTTTTTTGCTGAACTAATCAGATTCATTCTTTCAGCATACCTTATTATTTTAGGGGGTACTCCGGGCCTGCTATTTGTTGGATACTCAGGAATGGGTACTGCTTTTCCTGATTTTGAGTTTTCATGACTTTCTTTATTTGGTGTTTTGCCGGAATTTGTCTCTCGAACTTTACACTTTTCACACAATGGTAACCCGGCAATTGCAGCCTCCTTGAGAGTTAAAATTTGAGCTGCCTTTGCTGAAGCTCCAGAACCCATTGCAGCTAGCGCAACCTTAAATGGCAACGGCAGCACCGGCGGCAACGGGGTTCCTGGCATAACCTCTCCTATCAATACAGTTGGGCAGCCCACAGCAATCATGCCCCCATGCACCGTAGGGTCTCCCATACGCGCTGCGGGTTTACCTCCGATAAATACACCCATGGAACCCATGATGATCGTATCTGGCGGTCCCACACAGGTACACATGTCACCCATTACAGCCGCGGGCATGCCGCCAATTAGCACTGTTGGCACACTTGGGCCTGTAATCGGTCCACCAACATGCGGAACAGGTGGCGTGCCCGGTGTAACCATCGGACACGTGTGCATATCTCCTATTCTTGCAGCCGGTTTACCCATTTTGACAGTATAAAGGAATTGTCAGGATAATTATCTTCCTGATACTACCGGAACGCTGAAGAATATTTTCACGTTCAGTAAAGAATTTGTAAAATTATTGGTTGCTTCTACCTGTGTCATTATTTGACCCAGCGTTCTGTTACCACTCTTCCATAATGAAGTAATCTGAATTTTCATAAACGAATAGCTGAATTTGGCAGATGAAACCATCGGATCAATTTTTTTTGCTTCAAGGTGAAAAATGGCTGCCATAATTACGGCATCCAGGCGCTGTTGTGATGACGATTTGGGGTTTTTTATAATTTCAACCAGGTTCATGGCCAGTCCCTCATTACACGAAGAGGAGAAATATCCGTAATCCTGATAACATTGATCATGAATGGCGCAAGCTGCATCGATGGCATCGATGGCTTTGGGCAATGTTTTAATCTTACCTGAAACAACATCCTCCTTTGTAAATCCCCAACCGGGGCCACAGTATAATCCTCCGGCATACGTTGAAACACCCTGACCAGGCTGGCTATTCCATTGAAGTTTGCTGACAGGCATATTTGTGATTGAAATTATTAGGTGATAAGGATAATAAATGAAACTGATACCAATTAACGAATTTCACCTTGAACAGCTGATCCAAGAGGAATTCCCATAAAACAAATGTCAATATTTCCCCAAACATTTGCAGTCCTGATTGTAATTTTATCCAGAAACACCTGTTCAACTTTTTTATCCATTTCCTTCCAATATCTGATTTTACCTTTTACGAGAGTACTACCTACGGGCTTAAAACTTATCGTAAATGACATGGCCCCCCCATGACTTTGGATCTGTGTCCTTACCCCCCAAAACATTGGAGGGGCATATGAGTTAAAAGGTTTTGACATAATTCCTCCTTTTTTTCAACAACAATTAAATTCTGGCAGCTGGTTTGCCCATGGGTTAAAAATCAGTTGATCCGAACAATGGCACCTTTTACAACAGTTTGCCCTCCGGCTGAAAATTCAGCGCTGGCAGAACCTTTTGCGGAAAGTGTGGCACCGGAAATTTCAGCGCTGCTGTTTGCCTTGGCTTTAAAGTTTGACATGGCCTCCACATTGATGTTCTGGTTGCTTTTGATCTTACAGTTGCCGGTAGCCTTCATCTCGGTATCCTTTTGGGAAGTTATATCGATCTTTCCCTTTACATCGAGCGTAAAATCCTTCTCGGCGGTAATATCAATTTTTTGTGCATTGATTTTTAAATCACCCTTGCAGGTGATGGTCATTAACTTATCATGAGATGAAAGGGTTACAGTGTTTACATGATCTTTATCATAAATAATAATCTCTTCCTTTCCGTTTTCATCGTTAAATTCGATGGTATGGCCACTCTTGGTTCGAATCCCCTTTTTAAAGTTCTTCTCATTTTTCCAGTCATCAGGTTTTTTCTTCCCATTATAAAGTGCACCCGTTACATAAGGATTCTCCGCATTATTATTTTCGAATGCAACAAGCACCTCTTCGCCGATTTCAGGTATGAAAAAAATTCCCTTGTTATTCCCTGCGTATGGCGTGGCTACCCGGATCCAGGGTGTTTCTTCCTTTGTACTCTGCCAGTAAAACCGCACTTTCACCCTTCCCAACCCTTCCGGATCGTTGGTGTCAATTACAACAGCACTCTGTGTTTCACAAACTGGCACCAGGAATGGGTTTGTATGGGGCGGCATTTCTGCACTGACAGGAACTGCTTCGAAATGATTCATATAGTTGCCAGCTTCATCGCATGAATGGAACAGGGAAATGATCCGATATTCCCCGTAATCTGTTGTCTTTACCGTGGTTCCGGTATCAACCAACCCCATTATCTTCAGTTTACCGTCCAATATCAACTCAGAGTTTTCACTGGTTCCTTTTGCCAGGTTCATGCCGGTGGTTCTGCCATATTTATCAACTTTTACGGCATTGTCGGCTTCCTGTTCCGATTTTCCCTTGGTCACCGGGAAATTAAGGAAAAATTTCTCTTCCTGATTAAACACCTCTTCTGACACATCCATAGATTCCTTGAGATACCTGCTGGCTGCGGGGGTGTGGCTTTTGGAAGATTTCGAAATTTGCTCCTCCTTATAATAATCGTAGGCCGCATAACTGAAACCCATTGAGTTGAGTTTCATGGTGTATGAGAATTCATGAAGATCTTTACCATGGATTAATTCAGCCGTTGCATCGGGGGGCGTACCAAAGTAAAACTGGGAGTTTCCGGTTACAAGAAACCATTCACCATATTTTGAGGCAAGTCTTTTGATAAATTCAAAATTTGTTTCGTTGTATTGTACGATATAGGGAATTGTTCCTCCATACCGCGGCGACACTTGAGTTTTATCGAACAGGTTTGATGGATAATTTTTTGTTACTTCTCTGATTATCTGATCCAAACTTTGATCCTTAAAAGACCGGCAGTGGTGATCACCACTGAAAAGAATATCCGGGCCCGAACCCCGGAACACTATGGATCCGCTGTAGGCATCCTGGTATTTGATCCCCTCTACTTCAAGGATCATTCCGTTAAAAATGGTTGTATTTGCTGATACAGCGTTGTTTTTATAGATATGAACGATTTCAATTTTAATTTTTTTCCCAATGTACTGATGTGCCTTTTCCAATACAAAAGACTCAGCAGAGGAGGAAAATTTTTCAAAAGTGTCAAGCCGGCAGTAAAGATCAAAGGTTTGGTGTGAAGAAATATTTTGTCTGACCGACAAATTCATAAACCCCTCAAGGGTTTTCCCGTCAATGGTGATTTTTGCATCTACAACGCTTGCCATGACTTGCTTTTTAAAACCTTGTCCATTGTGCCGTGTGGGAAACGCCATCAAGCGACATTTCCTTGGCAACAAAACTAATGGTCGTCAGCATAGGTGTTTCGCCAAATGCAGTAAATTTTTCATGGAAACGTATACAAATCGCTTCTTTGAATGAAAGGGTTTTGAGTTTTGTCTGGGGTGCATCATCCTTAAAGAAATTGATATCACCGCTTCTGACGTTACCCGGTGCAACCATCCACTGTATCAACTCCCGGTCTGACATTGACTCCAATACAACATTGATAATGCCTGATTTGGGCTTTGCACAGGGTTTTAGTGTCTGATCTATTTCTTGTGTGTATTCATAATCACATTCAACAACATTGTAATGGTTTTTGCTGTCATTGAACCTTAATTCGGCTTTAAAGGTCATAGCTGTCCTGATTTATCCAAATAGCCCCAACGGGTTTAAATTATCTGCCAAACCCGCTGAAGCTTTTGAACTGTGAAATTAAACCCACTCATTTTCATGCGCGGAACTGCCTATCGTCATCTTTTTCGCTGTAAGAGTAACGGTAAGTACCATAGGCATTTCAGTGTTATGCGTAAAGGTTTCTTCAAACCCGACCAGGTAAGCCTCTTCAAAATCAACCTGTTTCATAATGGCAGATTCACTGTCACGTTTGAAGAATTTTACAGAGCCGCCTTTTCGGTCATAGCTGTTGGTCATCCAGGCAAAGAGAGAAGTGTCATCGGTTGACTCGATGGTGACAGTGATTTTGCCACCTCTTGTTACCGAAGAAGGTCTGCCGGTTACATCCGTTTCCTGATAAAGATGATAGGAACATGACAATACATTGAATTCCTTACCATCAACTGTAAATTTTGATTTGAACGCCATTTGTTTAGGTTTTAAGGGTTAATAAAAGAACTAGTTTGCTTTAAAATTGAACCGGTCGCCTTCCTTTTCGGCCTCCAGGTTTATTTTGAAACTTACTGCAGGGTAGAGTGGCGTAAGACTTATATCGAGATAAACCTTATCATCCACTTTGCGTAAGTCAACTATTTCATAGTTCTCAATAATTTTATCATCCCATTTCTTGCCTTCAAGGTATTTTGTAATTCCGATTCTAAAATCACGTTTTGTCTTATCATCAAAATTTTCAAATGCCCTCCGATTACAAAAATCAACAAGAACCTTGGATAAATAGTCATACACCCTCACAATGGAATAGGTTTGGAATTTTTGATTGTCCCCATCGTAAAGGGTTTTATCACTAAAGGCCATTATTTTTCCCCATTCATCTACCATGGGCACAACACCCATTTCTCTTAATTTACTTAATTCACTTTTCAGGAAAGGGATCATGGTTCCCTGTACACCAATAAGTTCTCCGAATTTCTTCCCTGCAACAACCTGGGCAATGGAGGTTCCGTAGAGCCTGCCTGCCATAATTGCTGATGGAGGGACAAACAGAGGCTCTTCTTCCTGTATTTCGGCATGTTTTTCTCTTCCAACCAGCCAATTGCACGTTAGGATAACATTCGCCAGATAATCTTCGCCGCCGCTTAATTTGTCGTTTTCAATCATGTCAATAAGATCTCCGGCATCTTCAAACATGTCGCCGCGATAGTCTGTTACCAGCATGACCTTATATTTATGCGCACGTCTGCCCCATTCGGCAATATTTTGTTTGCTGCCCAGAAAACCGGGTAACACCAATAAACTGTAATTTTCACACAAGTCAAGACGATCGTATTTGCTGTTTAATTCTGCCTCGATTGTATTGGCAAATCCAGCGGTATTCGGATCGGTAAGCTGATCCAAAGAAGCATTCATAATGGAGATGTAATTTGTTTTGCTTTCCTCCGTGTTTCGAAAAAACAGATGTATTGTTCTGTAAGCCTGTTCAAGGTCCTTGACTTCTTCTACTGCATGACTTAAATTCTCTTCGTAACCCTTTTTAGAAGATTCGAACTCTTTTTCACAGCCTTCGACCATTTCAAAAAGTGTTTTTTCCGAAGAGAGAACATCGACCCATAATTTTAACTTGTTTTTCAAATCTTTCCTGTCCTGTTTACGTGTATTCTCAGTCAGAAATATTTTTTTTCTGGCCTTTTTATCGGGGTTCATGTTTTCGATCCCATCGATTAAATTGGAAAGAAAATCAAAACCTTCAACACCCACTGTTGTCTGGATTGTATCAAGCGTTGACTTGAGTATTTCCGGAGTTGTAAGGTTTTCAACCTCTTTCGCAACCCGCTCTCTGAATTGTGACGCTTCCCGTGGCGTAATATCTTTTTGTTCGTCCATATCAATAATTGTTATGAGAATTATTTACTGTCATTTTCTTCCAGTTCCTTCATGAGGGCCAGGAGTGTTTTCACGATGGCCTCTTTCCCGTCATCTGATGCAAGGAGCTTTTTAAGTCGGTTATTCCCTTTGAGTTCTTGCAAAATTTGCTGAAATGTTTGTGACTGAACTTGAAGTCCTCCCAGAAAAGTGCTGTTTTGTGTCAGGCCTTTCAGACTGAAATCTGCAATCGAGTTGAAGGGCAATTCTTCTGTGATTTTAGAACCTTCTTTATCTTTGAATACAACTTCCGCACGCGGTTTGAAATGGTTAAAAACGTCGTCAATACATTTCAAATTTTCTGTAATTTCAGGTTTTGATGGGGCATGCTGGGTCAATTTCTGAACAATCATTGTCCTGTTCTCCGTCAAATCCTTGATTGCCTCTACGCCTTTGGACTTGACAATTTCACCACCAATTGTAACTTTAGGTTGTGCCATAATCGTGAATTTAGTTGTTATTACTGGAGTTTATGAATTTTATGAATACTATGAAATTAGCCATTCGAAATTATCTTCCTTATATGTGAGTCTGACGAATGAATTTTCAACAACTTCTCCTGAAATGATTTTCCGTGACAAAGGTCTTCGCAAGTGATTTCTGATCACACCAATGAGTGGTCTGGCTCCGTATTGAGGGTTGAAACCAAGTATCGCCAACTTTTCTTTTGCCTCCTGGGAAATGTCCAGTTGAATTTTTTTATCCTTTAATGTTTTAAACAATGACTTCAGGTGGATTTCAAGAATTTTAACCGCAATTCCCTCATTAATCGGGGCAAATGGAATTATTTCCGTCAACCTGCCCAGGAATTCGGGTCTGAAATGCTTGGTCATGATTTCCATCAAACTATTTGAAGAAGGAGTTTCTCCTTTTTCAAATGCATCTACAATATATTTACTGCCTATATTGGATGTGAAGATAACGACAGCATTGGAAAAATCTCCTACTTTGCCCAAACGGTCATGCAACTTTCCCTCATCTAAAATCTGCAGGAAAATGTCAAAAACAGATGTATGGGCTTTTTCGATTTCATCAAATAAAACCACGGAATATGGCCGTTGCCTGATTTTATTCACAAGTACGCCGCCTTCTTCATACCCCACATAACCGGGAGGAGCACCATAAAGCAATGCGGCCGAATGCTCTTCCTTAAACTCCGACATATCAAACCGGATCATTGCAGATTCATCATTGAAAAGGAATTCAGCAAGGGTTTTTGCTAATTCTGTTTTTCCGGTTCCCGTTGGTCCGAGAAAGAAAAAGGAGCCGATTGGCTGACCTGCTTTGCTGATGCCGGAGCGGGATTCAATAATGGCCTCTGTAATTATTCTTATTGCGTGATCTTGTCCTACAACGCGTTGTGTCAAATACTGGTCGGCGTTTAACAATTTTTCACGCTCACCACTCTGAAGTTTACCGATTGGGATATTGGTCTTTTGAGATACAACAGCTGCAATGTCGCTGATTTCGATCTGTACTTTTTCCTTATTGGTGATCTCCTTTAGGTTCGACAAAATGGTCTTAAGATAGGACAACAATGCAGCAGGTTCGGAAAACGCTTCAGGATTTATTTCATCCAGTTGGGAGATGATGACCGGATTCATTTTACCTGGAAGTTGTTTTAATATGACCCGGATTTTATCGGTTATTGCCTGATCTGACAAATCACTTATAATTGTATCTAATTCATTTTCTATTTCTTCCACAACTATTCCGGTATAACTGCCAGATGTTTTAACGACTGACATCGTTCGGTCAAGTAAATCAATGGCGGCAGACGGGAGACTTCGCTCCTTCATATACCGGCGGGTCAGTCTGATGGATTCCCTGATAACATCGGGTGATACTTTAAAACCATGATGCTTTTCATAATATTCGGGAATTACTGTGGTTAATATGGCGAATACCTCTTCATCGTTGGATTCTTCAACTTTCTGAATCTCAAAAAACCTTTTGAAACCACTGTCTTTTTCAACGATTTTGGTGTAATTATCAACAGTTGTAGTTGTAATCAGCGTAATTTCTCCTTTTGAAAGTTCTTGTTTGATGATATTGATAGCACCTGGTGCGCTGCCATACTTGTCGAGCAGTTCGTGAATGTCTTCAATTACCATTACTGCATTGTTGCAACCTTTGATTTCATTGAAAACATTATGAAGCCGGTCTTCCACCTCACCCTTATAGGAAGCCCCCGCAAGGAGATTCCCGAAGGAAAGTTCAAAGACTTGCATGCTGTTGAGCCATTCAAATGATTTATTGCGGACAATAAATTGACAAAATCCATTGATCACAGCTGTTTTTCCAACTCCCGGATCTCCAATGATCATTACATTTGAATTGGATCTCCGGCCTAAAATCTCTGCAATCATTCTAATTTCCTTATCTCTGCCAACGACTTTTTCCAGTTTCCCTGTTCTTGCCTGTTCGGTTTTGTCAATTGTATACTTAAGTAACGAAGTCGGTTTTTTAGCAGATGCCGGCATATTGGGATCCGTTTTGCCAATTGCTTCATTCATTTCATCGTTTTCAACCACAGCATTCAGGACTTCAGCGGGAGTAACCGGAAATGATTTCAATTGTTCGTAACTGAATCCAACGCCAGGTGTGCAGATTGAAATAAAAACGCTTAGCAGATCAATTTTATCATTTGAAAGTTTCACTTTAATATTATCCGCCTCATTCAGAATGGCGATGGCTTCTTTATCCGCTTTGGGAAACTCGGGAACCTTGGAGGACTTAACATAATTTTCAATCCTTACTTCTGCCCATTCTTCAATGTAGTATATGTCCTTTGATATGGATTTCAAGTATTCACGAAGAGTGAAATTTTTATGCATCAGGGCTTTTAATAAATGCGCTGGAGAAAAGGTTTCGTTTGAATTCTCTTTTGCCAACGCTTGTGCAATCTGTATCGCACTTTTCAGATCATCAGAATAATAGGCAATATCCATTGGGAAATAGCTTGTTACTGAACTGTTTGATAGGAATTATTTTGGTTATTGGGCGTAAATATATGGCATTAACGCTGAATATACAAATTTTTTTAAATTTAATGACCCGCCAGAATAAAAGCAGCACATACACAGGTGCATGATGCCCGAATATCTTACCAGTAATTAACTGAATATCAGTAAATCATAATTAATTAAACCTCCCCGTAATTTCGGAAATATCAAATTTACCGTTTATATCCTGAACGGCAATTTTTCCAAGAAGAATATCAAAGAAGAAGTTCCTGATCTTCTCAAATGTTAACGTGACGGTTTCTCCATTATCATTGACCCCCAGGTCGTAATTTTTCAATAACTGTGACCCTAAACTCGCGGCAGTTAAAAGAAAATGGTTTTGAAATTTATCCATATCGATCAGGTCAGCGGCCAAAACTTTACCAATCACAGTGTAACTTCGCAACGTCTTTTGCAAATCTTCACTGGTAAGGGTCGTCTTTACTTCGTCGGTATTTAGGTTCATTTCAATTTTTCCGGATTGCTCTGATTGTTTGCATCCTTTATACAGGGATCCAAGGTCTGCCAGGCTAAGATTGTAAAAGCGGGTACCCGGGATGGTCACGATCCTTTCAATGGAAAACGCACTGGGAAGCAATAGCCAGACTTGCTGTGCAGCCTTTACGGAAGGACTATTGAAGGTTCCCATAATTGAATTGGTAACATCAATGTTCTGGGTGGCAAAAACACCCCCGATGACCACGCAGTTTTGAAGGATAATTTCATCGGCATAAATGCTACCGGCAACAAATGCATTGTAAAGCGTTACACTTTTTGCATTGATGTCGGAATAGAACAACAGATTGCAATTTAATGCCCTGGAAACAATTGAGTTCGCTGAACCGACACTTTTTCTGAAGGAGATGTTTCCTTTTGCCTCACTGTTCACATACATTTCAAGTTGTGTGAACACAGCGCCCCGGATTTCAGAATCTCCCTGCTGGATTTCCAATTTATGCGCATATACTGCACCTTCAATTACTGAATTCCCCTGGATGGTAATGGTACGGTCAAGTTCTGCTATTTTTTCTGGCAGGATCGACCCTTTTACCAAGTTATCTTTGAGTTGAATATTGGTTTCATTGAAACGAAGTTCTCTTAATTCTGTCATCGCTTAATATTTTTAGATTTATTGAATATGAATGGAGTTTATTGACCCAATGCTTGCAATCTTCTGAATCATTTCCCGAACACGTTGGGAATGTGGATTATTTGCAAAGGACCCGGTGTTCAGTTCGACATTGAAATACATACTTATGCTCTTTTGAACGTCCGCTGGCAGTTTACCCCAACCAATATGGGTCGAGGAGAATTGTTCAATCAAGTCTTTTTTGTAAGCCGTTTCGTTTAGGTCAGAAAGAGAGGAAGTGCTATAAACGTTTGTTTCGCTCTGGTTGTCGGTGTTGTTTGCTGTCATAAAACAAACTGGAGAGTATATTGAACCGGATACACTTTCATTCAACATGCATTTCTGAATGGTCGTGTTGAGTTTCTTTTGTTGCCAAAGGAATACCTGCGCCTTGTTAAGTGAGTCCAGTGCTCCTTTTTTTGCTATGGAGGCACTGATTTTTGATTGGAGGTTACTACTTTCTTTGCCAAATATAGCCACCGTGTTTACAAGATCATTGTCAGTAGTTCTTGTTTTCTGATTGTCGGATTCTTTTTTAAAAACAAATGCAGGCTTATCCAGTTCAAAAATCCGGTTTGACAACTCATTGTTCAGGTCTGTGAAAATTTTTACATACCGGCCTGAAATGCGCATATAGTCACCCTCCATCTGCTTTTTTTTAGCCAGGCATGATTGTGCCAGTTCTTTGAGATGCATCATATGCGCATCAATATTCTGGGTAAGTTCTGAAATTTGCTGACTGATCTCGGAGCGGATATAGCTAAAAAACCCTCCAACAATCGTATCAGCTACCTTGCTGGCGTTGCTGGCTTTTGATACAATCTCAGCTGCTTCAGTCGCTACAACTGCAGCGGTCAGCAAATTAACATTGCTGCCACAATGCTGCACACTTCTATCGAAAGGGTTCGTATCCACCAGAATATTAACATCAACAGGGATATCAACCGTAACTGAAGTACTTCCGCCGCTGTCAGATTTCGGATAAGAAACCGTTACTGTTTTGGAAACAGTTTCACTATATCTTCTTGTGTAACTCATTGAATTATCAATTAAATGACCATGAAGCTGTTTGATTTTAAGAGCTTTAATGCCAACTCCCTGACCCTGGGAGAACTGGAAGAAGCAGCAAGCATTCTTTCAAATTCACTATAAATCTCCTTTGGCTCAGTAGCCCGTTGCGCCCAAGCAAGGTGTGGCATTTGACTGTAGGCTGCATTTTTTATTGCAGACCGTGCCATCTGACTTAATTGAACATCAGACAGGGATACATCAATATTCTTGTGTTCTGTTCTATCCCTGTTACATTCACAAATCACTAAAGGAATATAGGAGGTTCCTATTTTTGTCACACCATTATCCGTAATCAATATTTGGTCCGTCAACTTTTTCTGAATGTTCATCTCATGAATAAAGCACTTCATGGAGTTTATGACATTGAACCCCCGCTGCTTGACATTCGAAGCCAGAATTTTCTGACTTACAGCTATGGATTCAAGCTGGTTGATGGGGATGGAGGCAGTCAGGTATTTTGTTCTGTTCGAAACCTTATCAATTTCTTTACATGCGAAATCGATGGTTGGCTTGTCAAGTTCAAACACCCGGTTCTTTAGATTTGCATTCAGTCCGTTAAACAATTTAATGTACCTGCCTGCAATCATATTGTAATCTCGTTCCATTCGGTTTTTAATCCCCAGGAGTGCATTTTTCTGCTGCATTAGCTGCATCATATTCGAATCCACCTCACTCTGTAATTTTGCGAGTTTCTGTGAAATCTGAGAACGAATGAGGGAATAAAACCCCCGGTTCACATTGGTACAAACGTGGTCGGCTGCTTTTGCTTCTGCTGCAATGACCGCTGTTTGCATTGCAACCACCGCGCCGGTGGTCACATTCACATGCCGTGAAACACTGCTCATCTCATCAGCCATTGGCTGAGTATCGACGGTATAGTTAAATGTTGCCATGCTGTTTTAGATTTCCTGTTTAATTATTGATCGCAGTACCCTCTTCATCATCAGATATCTCAAGATCGTCACCATAAATATCTCTGAGCTCATCATTGGACTTCATACTCAACTCCTCTTTGGTATATTTCGTGGTTTTTTGCAGCAGACTGATGACTTCATTTCGTGTCATTGTAAATGGAGGAGACACAGCGGCATCATTTTCACCAGAATTGTATTCTTCACCGGGATTGTTATCCTTATCAGGTTCATGATCAGACTTTTCTTGTCCGGGAAATTCAATGCTATTGTTACTCTCGGCTGATCCGGCAGCTATGTCATTACCTTCCATGCCAGGATCAGGCGATCCCCCGGTACTGCTGGACGGGCCGGAAGAAGCAGCATTGATCGATTGTTCCTGGTCCAGTTCCATCAATGCATTCTTTGCTATTGCCGGCAGATTCAGGGACATGTGTTCATAAATCAGGTTTTCAACACTTGGAACCGGCGGCATTTCTGACATCTTGGCAAAATGAGGGCTAACTGATATCAGGGGTTTCCTTCGTTCGTCTAGTTCATGCACCTCACTTGTTGCAACCGCAATATCTTTAGAATTCCCGTCCCGGAGTTTGGCATCATAATATTCAATGTGTTCGAATTTTTCCGCCTTGACATCGATATCTTCTTTCAACCGCTCCATGTAACTTTCAAAGTCAAGCTGGACATTCTGGAATTCTTTTGACTGCAATTCAAACGCCGCTAATACTTCTGCAGCATTTGTACTTGCTTCCACAACAGTTGAATCCAGCGACCCACCAGATGTTTGCATGCTTTCTTCCGTTTTTTTCAACGAAGCCATCGTATTGTAGGCTGCTACATAATCTCTTAAACTGGCGCGCATAAGGTTGATCAGGTCAGCACTCTCCGCCCTGTTTCTTCCGTAAAAATCTTCGGTGTCCTGGTGCCACTTGTTCAGGTAATTTATTTTCTGATCCTTGATGTGATTGTATATTTTCATGCGTTCGATACGGGTTTCATTCATGAGATTCTGAACCATTGGGGCCACAATTTCTTCATGAATCTGGTGAACTCCAAAAGGAAAATTTGTGGAGCTCCCGTCTTCTGCCACCCAGGTGTCTGACAGAAGATTGTATTTTGCCAGAGAACTTGCTTTTAACTGGAATGGGACATAATCCTGCACAGAATCGCCATAGTTAAAATTTTCGTTCCGGATCCTTTCGATTTCAGAAGCTTCCAGCACCGGCGAATAATGATTATACGGCGATTTCAAAATCTTGTATAATACTTTATTTGAATCGAACACCACTTTATCGGTAGATGCCAGTTTCAATGCAGAGATCGCCTGTACGGAATTGGCCATGGTAACCATCAATCCCTTCAATACATCCTCAAACTGGGCCGAATTTCGAGACAATGAATCTTTTAACTTATTTAACTCCTGAAATTTGGCAATATCGACTTTGTATTTTTGAGTGTTGAAGACTTCAAAGACAGGGGCGCCTGCTGGCAATTCAGATGTTGCGAATTGCTTAATAAAATCCATATAGCTGCTGTCTCCGGCAACGAGAGGTAATGAAACGGATGTAACATCCAGGTCATCCATGCAGTATGAGATCGTCCTTAGGGATCTTTCAAGGTTGCCAAAATAATCATGTTGGTTCAATTGCTGCATGGAACGAGAGTACTGTTCAGTATCAACCTCCTCGGTGTTCTCAGAGGTTTCAACCAGTGGTGCTTCCGCAGACAAGCGCTCCAGATCCGCAATCTTCTCGATTAAAAGGTCATTTTGCTTTGACAGCTGTAATTTAACCTCCGATTCTTCAACCATTCCGGTATGATCAATAACAAAACTCTTATTCTCATACTTGATCTGGTCAGCAATAGGCACATAAGCCACGCCAAGTTTGGTAACCTTATAATCTCTGAATATTTCCTTGTACAGCTTTTGAAATTCCCGATTCCTTTCTTCAAGTGAGGTAATTTGCCTGGCGAGTCCTTTCTCCTTAAGAAAGAAATAGATAAACGGAATGATCAGAATACAACCAACCCATTTCCACAATTTAGCATTCGCCAGATCACGATTCAACACTGCTTTTTCCTCCTTAAGAACAGCAAATTCTTTTTCTATACGCTCTTCTTCGTGAACAATTTTTTCAGCCATCTGCTGGTAATAGTTAAATAATATCTTCGCCTGGTCTTCGAGGATATTACTTGATTCCGGAAAAATTTTGCCTTTCATAGCATATAATTTAGGATGAATATTAGTTCGAGAATATCTGTTTTCGTTCTTTGCAGGTTCTTTCGCAGTGTTCTATGTATTCAGTAATCCTTTGATGGTTTGGTGGAATTTCAAAAAGACAGTCTTTGACCATGTTCATTTCATTAATGAATGTTGATTCCAGTTCAACAGCTTCCCGATTGTCGCTGGGGGAAATAAATCTCAGATTATCCTGGATAGAAGTAATTCTTATAATTATTTCGGAGGGAATCTCTCTCATCTGATCCATCTTCAACTGAACTTCTTTAGTGGCCTTTTTCATATCGTTGATCCGTTCCAGTATCTCTTTTTCATTGATAAAAACCTGTTTTACTTTTTCGGAAGCTGAGAAGGCAGAAAACAATCCAAGCAACAGGAAAAAAAACAGGATGGCATGGATGAGCAGCTGGCTGTAGAAACCTGCCGGGACTGTCATATTCAATATCACCATGGCAGTTATAGCAGCGATTGTATAAGCGATCGTCACAAGCCACCTTATTCCCAGTGAGCCAATCGCCTTGTGGGA
>CAZKCK010000007.1:45609-51109 GCA_964550695.1 uncultured Bacteroidales bacterium
ATGACTCCTTTAAATCGACCCATGGGATTAAAATATCGACAAAATAAAGAGAGTAAATGATGGATGAAACGATAATATTCAGTATTAAGACGTCCTGGGAAAGACTTTTTCCAAAGAATAAAAAACAAATAATGATAAGTGTTTCACCGGCAACCATGAGAACGGTGGCCAAACTATTTTTCTTATTCATATAGTCGGTTCTAAAAGTTATGCATTTTTTTGTCCGCATTTTGGACAGAATTTTATAGTCGGGGCCAGGGCATTACCACATCTGGTGCATTTTCCCTCTGAGACCGGTTTACCACAATTACCACAAAACCCGCTTCCGGCAGCAACAGGCATATTACAGTTGGGACAATTGAGGTGTTCCATGGATAACATTTGTCCACAACTCACGCAGCGTTTTGCATTTTTATCATTATCTGTACCGCATTTAGGGCAAGGACAATTTTCATCCCCGCAGAAAGGGCAGAATCTCAGGTTACTTGCGAATTTTTTCGAACAATTGGAACAATATACATCTCTTGGAAGGTTTACCGGCTGCGGACTTCCACCTTGTGCGCCCTGTGAACCCGGAGTAAACGTTGGCTGGCCATATTGTGGTTGCATGACCCCGCCGCCGCCCATCCCACCGATCATATTTGAGGCTACTATTGCACCCAACAGTCCTCCATTATTATTGGATATGCCATCAACAGCATCCTTTGCAACTTCAAATGCCTGAGCCTGTTGCCAAGTATATCCGCCTATGGCTTGAGCACTTTGCCTTGAAATGGCCTCAAGTATTCGTCTGCCTGCTTCATTTGTATCGTCAATTTCAATACTGGTAATGTAGAACTTTGTCAATTCAAAACCAATATTTTCCCAAAAAGGAAGCATGATTAAGCGCAAGTGCTCTGAAATAGTATCTAAATGTGCAGAAATTTGTTTTAGGCCAATTTTATTGTTGATCATAAACTGCATGAGCGCGGACTTGGTCTTAGATGTAAACTCACCCAAAAACTGGTCAGTGAGTTCATATTGATTGTACGACTCCTTTGGCCCCACTATTTTAATTAAAAACCGCTCTGCATCAATAATTTTCAAGCCATATCTTCCTTCAGCCACCAATGGGATCCCTGTATTATAGTCAGCATCATGAATGTCCATTCGGTTGATGCTCCAGTCAATATTATATGGCTGGAGCTTGTTTACAAACCACACTTCGGCTGTAAACGGGTTTTTCATTCCAAATGGAAATCCATAGAAATTTCTCAGGAATGGGAGATTTTCGGTATTCAGGGTATGCTTTCCCGGTCCAAATTTTCCGATAATTTGTCCTTTTGAAAATAATATCGCCTCCTGCGATTCCTGCACTATAAGTTGTGTATACGTGCTTAGATTGGTTTCCGGAAATCGCCAGGCATATATTGTATCGTTGCCTTGGGGGGCCCATCTTACTAAATCAATCAATGCCATAATTTTCGTTGTTATTGTTTTACAAATAATAAAATTGCTGATCAGATCCCTTAGTTACATCAATGCCTCGTTTCCTATTACTTTTTCTCAAAATCATAACCAAGGCCATACCGATGTTACAAAGAACTTATTTACTAATGCTGGCAATAGAAATGAGTAAAATCCAGTTATTCAATTATTAAAAAAAATGGGAAAACCTTAAAACCGGACTGTTCCCGGCACCTCTTTTTTTTGAGTGGAGTAACTCCCTATATATGACACTTTAAAGGATACCTGCTGGAAAAATGATCTTGCCTGGTAAAAAGTGGGACTGTGTGAGTCGACATGCTGTAGAAATATTACATGGTAAAATTACAATATTATTCATAATTACAACATAAGATCTGTGTTTTTCAGAATTGTACAGAAAGGGCTTCCGGATACAATCAATATAATCTTCCTAATTCACTGCGCTTATAGTTTCGTTCCATTGAGTGGAAAAAACGCTCACTGTGACCAGTCTTCACCGTAACGGTCTGACCACCCTTATTCATTGATTGTTAAATGGGTAAGGTGGTCAGTCAAAACTGGCAAACGGGGTCAAGACAACCGGCCTGTCCAGTTAAATCAACACGCCCCATTTCCTTATAGAACCTTTTCTTATCAGATTCTGACCATTGACCTTTTTTACTTCTGGTATTACAACCATAAAGAATCGAAGCAATTATGATAAATAAGGTTAAAATAAAATTTGAATTTTTCACAGTGGTTTGATTGGAATTAATAACTAAATTTTCCTCGAATACTTTGGATATTGAGTTGACCTGTTGATTTATTGTAAAATTCGCTTGCCACACATTATACAAAAGACAGCGTCAGGTTCTTCAATATTATATCCGCAAGCCCGGCATATTTTATTATCTAATTTATTGCCCCTTTCACCATCCTTATATGCATTTACTAAGTCCTTGCCTAAGATTTCTTCCTCTGATATTTTGATTTTTTGGTTATCATGCAATTGTACCGTGCTATGAATTTCTATATGCTCATTCTTATGCGCATAGCATAATTCCACATGACAATCAGAACAGATAGAAATACAATTATTACACAATGTTGATCCACAAATAGAACACTTGTGTAAATGGTCATTGCAGATCAAGGAATTGCATTCTAAACATCTATTCTGACATTCCTGACAAAGTATTTTCCCACAAGTTGAGCATTTTAATAATGAACAAAGCACACATAATTTCTTTCCACATTTTGTACATTCAATAATACAATCCTGACAAACAGGATGCCCGTTAGAGCATTCTATGATTGAACCCGATTTCCCTCCAGCACCGCAATTTGAGCAAGATGTACTTTGAATGAAATCTATGACAACTTTTTGTTCTGGAATTTTAACTAATTTATCAAATGGCAGTTTTTTCGATCTATTATCTGTTGATTCACTTATTGGCTTTGGATCAGGTAATTGTACGGGCTCATGAATCGCTAAATGCTCGTTTTTGTCTGCATAACATAATTCCTGAGAACAATAAGAACATACAGATATACATTTATTGCATAGTATAGATCCACAAACGGAACACTGGTGGGTATGGTCATTGCAAACAGACGAATTACATTCTATACATGAACTCTGACACTCCTGGCATACTATTTTCCCACAAGTCATACATTTTGCCAAGGAACAAAGTACACACATTTTCGTGCCACATTTAGTGCACTCAATAATACAATCAGGACAAACCAAATGACCGTTTGAACATTTAAGAATTGAAACCGTTTTCCCACTAACACCACAATTTGAACAACTTTGATCTTGTTTTACCTCAATGACATTCTTTTGCTTCGGCATGTAGGCGATGTTATCAAATGGCTTTATTTCTGAGATGTTATCAGTGGAATGTCTTATTGGTTCCAGATTAACATTATCGATTGGGAATCTTCTGATATTTTCTTCTGCCCATTTTGCCGCTTCACCATTTAACGGACTTTTAATATTATAATTTTGATAGCAAATCATTTCACCTATTCTGATAATAATATCAGAAAGCGATTCTCCTGCAGCCCAATGATCTGCGATACAAACTTTATTAGGCGCAATATTAGGGTGAAAAACAACCATTGAAATTAACCTGCAAATAGGCTCATGTCGCGGATAATCGCCACTAAGGATGATCTCGCATATGTGTGATTCTTTTTCGATAATTTCTTTTCCGTTCTGAACAAGACCTTTAACTTTGTAATTAATTAAGTATCTTTCTGGCGGATCACCCATTACATCTTTAATTTCAATATACGGATGGTTCCCAATCAGTTCTGTTACTTCCTTGTAATCATTGTATAGTCTTATCAAGCGACGGTTCATAGTATTACTATTTATTTCAAAACAATAAATTAGTTAAGTAGTAACCCAATAATAAAGAGAATAAGATAGATTATTGAAAATATTAGCCCAATCAAAGTAAGAAAATAGAGGGCAGGGCTTTCGGAGTGAAGTTTTTGTCGATTACTATTGAACCAAATACCGCCTATAATGAGATTAAACGGTGCAGTTATTCCAAGAAGACCACAAATAAAAATGACGATTGCCCACTTTTTTTCCGAAAATTCAGACTCCTGATTATGGTTGTATCGGTTTTTTATGTCTTCGGCTGTTAATGGTGCAGTCGTACTAAAATGTTCTTGACAATATGGACATTGATAACTGTTAATTGCTATTCGTTCTGCACATAAAGGGCATATCTTTGTCTCAGTCTCCCATGGAGAAGTGTTGTTTATAACCTCTTCCGTCCGATCGATCGTTTTGGGCAAATTAACACATCCAGGAGTGCCGCAGCCTTCATTCTCAGTCCAACATTCAAAATGAAAATCGTAATTACAGGATTCACACCTTTTAGTTGCTTCATCCTGGAGAATAGAACTTTTACAGATCGAACATATCATTTCTAAAATATTTAAAACAGACAATTGACCACAACCTATTAGATAAATGAAAACAGGTAAAGTAACCCTGTCCCAATTCGTTCACCAATAATTGAAACCAAAGACATAAGTCCTACCCCGGCAAAAAAACCAGTCAAAACCCTCAAGATGTTAGTACTCTCCCAATTATAAAAAGCTTGAGACAAACCATCTATTAAAGCAGGAAGAATCAAAACCAATGTTAATATGAAATTTAGAAAAAACAGATCAAATGCGAAAAACGGAAAGGAAAAATATCCCAGATATATCCCTGTGCACCTGGCGCAAACAGGAAATTGCCTCCCCTTCCAAAAAAAAGATCTTTCTGGTTTCCCGTGACAATACGTGAAAACAATATTGAACCTGGCTACTTGCATATCATGATGACAATTTCTACCCAATTTTACTTCATCACGGTAGTAATAACTCGGATTAATACACCTATTACAAGTCCCCAAATTGCCATGGTACATGCTGATTTAGCTTTTAGGGGTTCATTGCTTTTATAATTGAAATACATGATTGCTCCGGCAAGAGGAATGCAGAAGGATAAAATTTTCAATCCGGTATTAAGGTCTTCTTCCCCGAGTAAAACCGGATTTGTTGGTTCGACTGAAGAATCAAGAATATGGCCACAGTGCCAACATTTCAAGGCAGATTCTTTTATATCTTCCTTACATGCCGGACATTGTTTCAGGCCTTCTTTACACAGAGTTTGATTACATCCGCCAAACGTATTCCAGCACATTTGGTGAAAATAATTTCCGCATTTCTCACATTTTACGATATCCTCACCAATAGAGAACTTTTCAGAACAGGATGTACATGCGGATTCTTCGACAATTTTAGTGTTTGCTTTCATGATTTTAACGAGTGTTTGTTAATTTATTCTGTTTTTCTCCTTCTCGGAAAATGTAAAAGTCGTCTTCCCGATCTGAACCTGATCACCGTTTTTTAGTCTCTGTCTTTTTATCTTTATCCCATTAATCCACGTTCCACTTTTGGTTGAGTTCATATCTTCAATCTCATATCCATCTCTGAGTTTATTTATTTTCGCATGAGTAGGCTCAATATCAGGGTCTTTAAA
>CAZKCK010000008.1:0-5415 GCA_964550695.1 uncultured Bacteroidales bacterium
CCTGCACCCTACAACCACAGCAATGTTGATTCTGATGAGGTGCTGTATTATGTGGATGGCGACTTCATGAGCCGCAACAACATCAAACAGGGAATGATTACCCTGCATCCCATTGGCATTCCGCACGGGCCACATCCCGGAGCCGTTGAGCGGAGCATAGGTGCAAAGGAAACCCGTGAACTGGCGGTGATGGTGGATACGTTCAGACCTCTGCAGATTACGGAACAGGCCATGGCGATTGAAAATCCTGATTACTTTAAATCATGGCTGACCTAATTATGAATTTTGAATTTTGAATTGAAAAAGTGAATATTAAATAATAAGTTATGGAAGATTTCCTCCCCATCAACGGAACTGATTACGTTGAATTTTATGTTGGCAATGCCAAACAGGCCGCCCACTACTATCAGACCGCCTTTGGTTTTCAGCCATTGGCCTATGCCGGATTAGAAACCGGTGTGAAAGACCGCACTTCGTATGTGCTGCGTCAGGATAAAATTACGTTTGTGCTTACAACTGCGCTGCAGCCCGATTCAGCCATTGCAGACCACTGCAAAAAACATGGCGACGGTGTAAAAGTGGTGGCACTCTGGGTTGACGATGCCCGCAAATCATTCGAAGAAACCATCAAAAGAGGCGCAAAACCCTATATGGAACCCAAAACCATGAAGGATGCCGGTGGTGAAGTGGTGATTTCAGGGATACATACCTATGGCGAAACCGTGCACCTGTTTGTTGAGCGCAGAAATTATCAGGGGATATTCCTGCCGGGTTTTGTTCAGTGGAATCCGCATTACAAGCCCGAACCTGTTGGTTTGATGTATGTTGACCATATGGTGGGCAATGTGGGCTGGAACGAAATGAATGTGTGGGCAAAATTCTATGCTGATGTGATGGGATTTAAACAGTTGATTTCATTTGATGACAAAGACATCTCCACCGAGTACACCGCCCTTATGAGCAAGGTGATGGCCAACAGCAATATGCGCATCAAATTCCCGCTGAATGAACCCGCTGTGGGCAAGAAAAAGTCGCAGATTGAAGAGTACATCGATTTTTATGACGGACCGGGCGTACAGCATGTGGCCATGGCTACCGACAACATCATCGAAACGGTAACTGCCCTGCGCGACCGTGGTGTTGAATTTCTGAAGATTCCGGCAACCTACTACACAACGGTACTCGACAGGGTCGGAAGCATTGATGAAGACCTGGCTCCCATTGCTGATCTTGGCATTCTGGTCGACCGCGATGAAGATGGATACCTGCTGCAGATTTTCACCAAACCCGTTGAAGACCGCCCCACGGTTTTCTATGAAATCATTCAGCGCAAAGGAGCAAAATCATTTGGCAAAGGGAACTTCAAAGCCCTGTTCGAATCAATTGAACTCGAGCAGCAGAGCCGTGGAACCTTATAATTTTCATGAAATGATCAAAGCAAACCGGCCTGACCTTACAACCTGGATTAAAGTAAATGCAGGGAGCGATTTCCCCATCCAGAACATACCGTTTGGCATTTTCCGGAATCCTGCCGGCGGCTTTTCGGCAGCCACCCGCATTGGTGACACACTGATTGATTTAAGCGTACTCGCAAAACACGGGCTGTTTGACGGTTTGGGCATTGACCCTGCGGTTTTTCATCAGGAGGCACTCAATGCATTCATTGCACTGGGCCGGCCTGTCTGGCGTGCCCTGCGTGACCGCATTTCAGAACTCTTTGAATCGGGTAACCCCGAATTGCGCGATAACAAGCAACTTCAGCACGAAGCCTTCTTTGATGCCACGACCGCTGAAATGCATCTGCCCGTGAAGGTAGGTGATTATACCGATTTCTATTCAAGCATTGAGCATGCCACCAATGTGGGCGTCATGTTCCGCGATCCTTCAAATGCGTTGTTACCCAACTGGCGGCATATCCCGGTGGGTTACCATGGACGGAGTTCCTCCATTGTTGTTTCAGGCACCGGTATTCACAGGCCCAACGGACAAACAAAGGCAGATGACGCCGCACTTCCGGTTTTCGGACCCAGCAAACAGGTTGATTTTGAACTTGAAATGGCCTTTATTACAGGTAAACAAACGCAACTGGGTGATTCGGTAAGTACAGCCGATGCCGAGGAGCATATCTTCGGGCTTGTAATTTTCAATGATTTATCAGCCCGCGACATTCAGAAATGGGAATATGTGCCTTTGGGGCCTTTTTTGTCGAAAAACTTCGGCTCTGTAATTTCACCATGGATTGTGACGCTGGATGCACTTGAGGCATTCAGGGTGGATGGTCCGGAACAACAACCCGAAGTGATGCCCTATCTCAGATTTGACGGCAAACGGAATTTTGATATTCATCTGGATGTGTTTTTGCAACCTGATGGTCATTCTCCACACCCGGTTTGCCATTCAAACTTCAGGCATATGTACTGGAACATGGCCCAGCAACTGGCTCATCAAACCGTAAACGGATGCAACATCAATGTGGGTGATATGTATGGCTCTGGAACCATCAGCGGGCCCACGCCAGACTCTTATGGTTCGATGCTGGAACTGGCCTGGAAAGGTACACGTCCGATACTGATGCCCGATGGATCACAACGCAGCTTTATTCTCGACAATGACACCATCATTATGCAGGCGTGGGCTGAAAAAGAAGGCTTGCGGATTGGTTTCGGTGAAGTTGCAACAAAAATTCTTCCGGCAAAAGTCAGCTGACAACATTTAAAATAAATCAAGCGCACACCATGCCCGCCAGCCCAAAAGATTATATTGCCTATGACCCCGCCAGCCTTTCGGTGCAGGCTATTTCAGGATTGATGACTGCAGCCATCGGTCCCAGGCCCATTGCTTTTGCAAGTACTGTTGATGCCCTGGGGAATCCGAACCTCTCCCCTTTCAGTTTTTTCAATGCCTTCGGAACCAATCCGCCCCTGCTGATCTTTTCTCCATCTCGCCGCGGCCGCGACAATACCACAAAACATACGTATGAAAACATCAAAGCTGTTCCTGAAGTTGTGATTAATGTGGTAAATTACAGCATGGTTCAGCAAATCAGTCTGGCAAGTTCTGATTATGCAAAAGGTGTGAATGAGTTTAAAAAGGCAGGATTTACGATGGAGCCTTCAGTCAGGATCAAACCCTGGCGTGTGAAGGAATCGCCGGTCCAGTTTGAATGTGAGGTGATACAGGTTATCGAAACCGGTGATCAGGCAGGTTCCGGAAACCTTGTAATCTGCCGCATTGTGATGATACATGTAAATCCGGAAATTCTGGATGCAAAAGGGCATATTGATCCACATAAAATTGACCTCATAGGCCGGCTCGGTGCCGATTATTATTGCCGGGCTTCGGGTGATGCTGTTTTTGAAGTGGAAAAGCCGCTTGCAGCCGCCGGAATTGGTATTGATAATCTTCCTTTGCATGCACAAAACAGCACCATACTCACCGGAAATGATCTGGGTAGGCTGGGCAATTTAAAAGCCCTTCCTGAGGCGGATGAAATAAATGAAATGCGGGCGCATCCTTTAGTCAGTCAGATTATGACAGACTTTCAGGAAGGCAAAGACATTGCCGGTGGCTTACACTTATTGGCCAAACAAATGATTGAAAACAATCAGGTGTATGATGCACTCAAAATTCTGATGTTAAAAATGTAATCAACTTAAACCATTCGGGCTATGGAAATGAATGAAATTCTCGATAAACTTCCCAAACACCTGCTCAGTCTGGTGATTGATCAGCCATACAATTCATATACGGCTCAGGATCATGCCCTCTGGCGTTATGTCATGCGTCAGAATGTGCAATATCTGAGCAGGGTGGCACACGGATCCTATCTTGAAGGTCTGAAAAAAACCGGTATCAGCCTCGACCGTATTCCGAATATGTACGGCATGAACCGCATCCTGCGCGAAATAGGATGGGCAGCGGTTTGTGTGGATGGTTTCATTCCGCCATCGGCTTTCATGGAATTTCAGGCCCACAATGTACTGGTTATAGCTGCTGACATCAGACCCATTGATCAGATTGGTTATACTTCGGCCCCTGACATCATTCACGAAGCAGCCGGTCATGCTCCTATCATCGCTGACCCGGTGTATGCAGGTTACCTGAAACGCTTTGGAGAAGTGGGCAGCAAGGCTTTTTCGTCGGCTCACGACAACCGGATGTACGAAGCCATCAGGCACTTGTCAATACTAAAAGCTGACCCTTATACTGATCAGGCGTCAGTTAAACTGGCCGCCAAAATGCTTGAAGAACTGTCGGCACTTAAAGTGCAGCCGTCAGAACTGTCACTTATACGTAACCTGCACTGGTGGACGGTTGAATATGGCCTGATTGGAGATCTGAAAAACCCCAAAATTTATGGTGCAGGACTGTTATCATCCATAGCCGAAAGTTACTATTGTATGCAGCCTCAGGTATTAAAACTACCCTACAACAGCGATACTGTAAACTATAATTTTGATATCACCGAGCCTCAGCCCCAGTTGTTTGTAACTCCTGATTTTGATACACTCACAAGGGTTCTCGAGGATTTTACCTGCAAAATGGGCCTCCGTCAGGGTGGTTCTGAAAGCATAAAAAAAGCCATTGACTCAGAAAATACTGCTACCTGTGAATACAGTTCCGGTTTACAGGTTTCAGGGACTTTTACCGAACTGATCGAAAAGAACGGCAAACCGGCCTACATCAGGACTACCGGACCAACAAGCCTGTGTTCAGGGAATATTGAACTGGAAGGCCACGGCAAGGATTATCATGCACATGGGTTTGGTTCACCTGCAGGGTTTATCAAAGGATTGAATGTTCATCCTGAAGATGCCACGGATGCAGACTTATCAGTAGCAGGAATTATTCCGGGTCAGATGGTTACGTTTGAATTTGAATCCGGTGTGGAAGTTACCGGCTACTGTCGCAGCATTTTGAGGAAGAAGGGCAAAATACTGATTATCAGTTTTAGTGAGTGCAAAGTAAAATATGCCGGAAGGATATTGTTTGAACCGGTATGGGGAATATACGATATGGCCGTTGGCTTCGCAATTACTTCTGCATGGGCGGGTCCGGCCGATCCCGTGGCTTTTCAGCTTGCATATCCGGTTCCATCCGAAAAAACACATAAAATTGCACATACAAAAGAGGCACTTGCACTGCATAAAATTTATGATCAGGTAAGCGACTTACGTGATGGAAATCCTCAGGCATCCAATGCTGCTGAGTTGTGGAAAAGCCTTACCGGATACCGGGCAACCGACTGGCTATGTACCCTGGAACTGCTTGAAATAGTGAGCCTCAGACCTGAATACGCATCGCTTGCATCAGAAATTCTGAAATTTCTGGAAGACAAAAAAGCGAAGCAACAACATCTGGGCAAACTGATTGATGACGGACTTGCCCTGATTGGGAGCAAAACTACTAACTAAG
>CAZKCK010000008.1:5515-39309 GCA_964550695.1 uncultured Bacteroidales bacterium
GACTTGGCCCGGCCATCATTGCCGGTACACCCGACCGGGTGCTGGTACATCTGAAGCTGGGCAATGCAGTGATTAACAAACTCAGGTACTTTGTGATTGATGAAGCCGATCGCATGTCAGATGCCGGTTACCAGCGCGATATTCATAAAATTACGGCTTATCTGAACGGACAGCAGCAAAACATCTTTCTTTCAGCTACCAGGAGGCAACCACTGGCAGAAATTGCATCCCTATTGATGAATAATCCGGCTGAAATACATTTATAATCAACTTTTTCTGCTCAAGAATTTACCTGATAACCAGTTTGCTTACAGCCTGCGAAGTGGCACTGCGCATACGAAGCAAGTAAAGTCCAGACAAAAAATTGTTGGTTTGGATAATACATGAAGTCGTTCCGGCAGCCGCTGACTGCGAGCATATTTTTGTGCCGTCGGTTGCGTATAGTTCGATTGCAGCAGGTGTACACAGAGCGGAATAATCAATCCTGATACTACCATTGATGGCTGGATTCGGAGAAATATGAAATTCTATTCCGTTTGTATGTTCATTCAAACCTGTATTGAGCCCGAGTGAAAAACGGCTCACAAAATTCCAGATTTCCTGGCTGGCAATGATGTCGCGGTTGGTATTTCCAAGTCCGGTGGTGCCAATGGAGCCGGGCCAGGAATGGCCGCCATTGATAATTTTATATAGCATTACTTCGGTAGAATCATCGCAGGGCGACCAGGTGGAAGTCTGAACGGTGGAACCCTCAGGGGTGATATCCGGAAGATTCACAACAAGGGGCGAAGCCGGGCAATTGTTAAACCCCCTCCAGAGACTAAGCACTTCATCCACTGATTTATTTCCGAATCCGCCATTGTATGCCACTACCAGATCATTTGTTCCGTGAATATGCATCACAGGCACATTGCGCGCAGGCTGACAGGAGGAGTAAGCCTCATTGGTCATGGTGCCGGCCACGGATGCGATGGCCGCAATACGGTTGCTGAGTTCGCAGGCCAGGCGGTAGCTCATAAAACCACCATTTGAAAAACCGGTTGAATATACACGGTTATAATCAATATTGTATTGCTCATGGAGCGTATCAATCAGGGCCGACAGGAAACCAACATCATTGGTGGTGCTTCCGCCTGAAAATCCCACATTCCATGTAAAATCAATACCATCGGGGTAAACAACCAGAAATGAATCCTGTTCGGCATAGGTGTTAAAATCGCTGAACTGCATCATGGTGTTGCCTGTCTGGGTAAGGCCGTGCAGCGCCAGCAACAACGGAAAATGGTCATCCGGAGTGTAATACGAGGGTACATATACTTTATAGGTACGATCAAGACCTTCAAAGCTGAAACCTCCGCTTACCTGAGCCATCAACACTTTTTGGCTGAATAACAGTACATAGCCAAGTATTATTAATCTGAATATTGTAAATACACTTTTCATTAACATCCTTTTGGCTTCAAAGTTATATGTTTGTTGATTGTAATCACATTAAGATTCAAAACATTTAACCAATTTCTCACAAAATCAACAGACTGTGTCCAATTCCGAAATTTACAAAAAGTATGAATGATTATTACACGAATACCGCATAACAGCAACTACTCACTTGAAACAAATCACTCTAAATTTATTAGCAAATCGGCCTTAAAGGCATAGCTATAGAATTATCCATTCAGACCAATACAAGTAATTTACAGGCAGATTACCGAGTTGGCCGGAAAGAATTTAATGTACTATCAGTAAAAGCTAACGGTTTTTATACCAGTTTTGCCAATGCAGCTTTAACTCTTTTAGCAGCTTCTTTCAGTTTTTCCTCGCTGGTGGCGTAGCTGAATCTGATGCAGGCAGGATCGCCGAATGCACTGCCCGGTACCAGAGCCACACAGGCATTCTTCAACAGGTACATACATAGGTCGTCGCCGTTATTTACCTGCATATCCCCATCCGTTTTCCCATAATAGAACGTTACATCCGGAAAAACATAAAAGGCCCCGTCAGGAATATTGGTTTTTATACCCGGTATATCATTCAGTAAGTCAAGGAGTAAATCTCTGCGGCGGTGGAAAGCGCTTACCATTTCCTTCATTTCAACGGCTTCTTCAGGCTTCATCAGCATGGCATCAATGGCGGCACGTTGAGCAATGGAACAGGTACCCGAAGTGATTTGTCCCTGCATTTTGTTGCAGGCAGTGGCTATTTCAGTACGTGCGGCCAGGTAACCAAGCCGCCAGCCGGTCATGGCATAACCTTTCGATACACCATTGATCAGCACAATCTGTTCCTTGAGGTATTCAAACTGTGCAAGGCTCTCATGTCTGCCCACAAAGTTGATATGTTCATAAATTTCATCTGCAATGATGAAAACGTTTTCATGTTTTTGCAAAACCTCAGCAAGCCCCTGAAGTTCAGCCTTGCTATAAACTGAACCGGTTGGGTTATTGGGTGAATTGAACATGAAAAGTTTGGTTTTGGGCGAAATGGCAGCCTCTAACTGAGCAGCGGTAATCTTGAAATCATTCTCGATGGTGGCTGCCACATAAACCGGAACTCCTTCAGCCAGTTTGATCAGTTCTGAATATGAAACCCAGTATGGTGCGGGAATGATGACCTCATCACCGGGATTTACAAGGCTGAGAATTGCATTTGCCAGCGCTTGTTTAGCTCCGGTGGAAACTACAATCTGTGCGGGCTTATAGTCAAGGTTGTTGTCGCGTTTCAGTTTCAGGCAGATCGCTTCCCTGAGATCCAGATAACCCGGGACAGGTGAATAATGTGTATAGTTTTCATCCAGGGCTTTTTTTGCAGCTTCCTTTATAAAAACGGGTGTATTAAAATCAGGTTCGCCTATACTGAGATTAATCACATTAAAGCCTTTGCATTCCAGATCGCGGCTCATACGGGTCATAGCCAGTGTAGCCGATTCTTCCATATTATTGATACGGTCCGAAAGAAAATTCATAACAGGTATTTTTTGGTTGATTGGTTGTAGATTTTGGGAAAGAGAGCAAAAATATGAAATTATCCTGTGAAAAAAAGGGTTTCTGCAAACCTTACCGTAATTGATTAAGATGTTGTTGAAAATTATTGAACAGCTCTTTTTTAATTTGCTGAAAATCAATTACTATCCCTTCAATCGCCATGGATGTGACAAACTCGGCATGCGTTCTGCCTTTACGGTAATCAGGCTCCCTGCCCGGATGCCGGATATACCAGGCGATTGTTCCGGGCAATTCCGATACATTGAGAACCGCATGGTAAAAATACCTGTCAGGTGCCTTAAACATGGCTGAACCCAGAATTTTTTTATCGCCAACAGAAATATCAGATATACCTTTCTGATGCAATCCCTCGGTCCCATAATCGTTTAACACACCAATAATGATATCATTGCACCATTTGAAGAAATCCCGTGGACGGTTAAATGTCTGAAGTTTGCTGGTACAGGCAATCACCAGCGTAGCCGGTGTCAGGATGACTGTTTCTCCGCCTGAAGGCCGTTTAAGTACGGTAATTCCATCCTCCTCAACCCTTTCAGTATACAGCGATTTTATTGCATCGTTGCTCCGGCCCAGCACAAGATACACATCATCAGGCTGCCACACCAGACAATCAGGTATCTGATTGTTTTTTAGCAGGGCCTCGTCGGGAAGATTGTATGGAAGAACAGGAATCAAAGTAATTTTTAATTATTAATTTTAAATTTTTAATTATTGAGGAAAAAATGTGATGAATATAATTATAAGATAATAAACACATTATTTAAAAAATGAAAATTGCACCTATCGCCTGGTGCCTGGTGTCTAATGCCTGATGCCTGATGCCTGATGCCTGGTGCCTGGTGCCTGGTGCCTGTTAGTAATAGGTATCCCTGAAGTCCTTCTTTTTGGTGAGTTTCAGGTCCTGGAGCATGCTTGATTTCACATTTATCTGGAAGTTCCAGCTTTTCATGCCGCCAATGGGTATCCAGTTAAAGCGCATTTCCCAGCAATGCAGATCACGGTAAATATTGAATGAGGTATATGCAAGTTTATGTGCTTCAAAATCGTAACCGGTGCTAAAGCTTATTTTCCATTTTGGGGTGATACTGAAGTCACCGGTAAGGTTGAAGGTCTGAACAAGATTATTGTCAGCTTCGTGGATGTAATTTAAATACGTATGATTGACAATATACCTGACATTATATGAAATATTAAATTTCCATGGAATGTCGAAATCGATGTAACTATCAGGGTTCATCAGGTATAACTGGTATTCAGGGTCATCAGGAGATAAAACTGTTTTACGGGGTACGGTTTTTTCTTTGGTTTTAGTATCTTTTTTTGCAGTCGGTTCCAGCGTATAATTCAATGAAAGGTTCCAGTTGGTATTGTCGATGCGTAACAGGCGGTGATTCACATTCCATTCAAACTTGTTCAGGTTTCGTTTACCGGTACTGTCAAGCACATACGGATCCCACTGGCTTGAATAGGTAATATTCAGTTTTTTAAACAGTACCGTTCTTCCGCTCAGCGAAACCTTCGACCAGTTGAGTGAGTCGCGGGCCATGTCATAAGAGGTGTTAATGGTAAAATTATCGATCAGTACAATTTTTTTTGTTCCTGTAATTGTATCGGCCCTGTTCCTGACTTTCATTTCGAGGTTGTTACTAATTGAAAATGAAACTCTTCCCGATTTGGCAGAAGGTGGCGAACCATACATTCCGCCTTCAAATATGCTATATTCACCCATTGTTCCCTTTGCATCTTTCTGGTATGGTTTATAATAGCCCCAGAAATCGCTCCCAAAATCAGGGTTGTATGAAAAACTTACACTCGGGTTTATCACATGCCTGATGGCCATTACCGGTCCTTTCTTAATAGAAAACATGCCATATATACGTGTAGAAAGACTTGAACTGAAAGAAAAATCACGGGCAGCCTGAAATCCTTTTACAGTATCGGTTTTAACAAAACCTACAGTGGTGTCGGTTGCAGTAATTAATGAGTCGTTTACCCAGTTTTTACGGATGGTTTTAAAATACCATCGTTCATTGTAATTGATTGAATTGGTCAGGTTAAAATATTTAAGCACTTTGATGGTGTTGCTGATGGGGATGGTGTGTTTGATCCCATTTTGCATATCATCGAACACCTTATTGGTAAAAAGTATTGAATCATATGTATTGATCAAATTTTGGGCATTGGAGGTATAATTCATGCTGATGTCTTCGTACCATGCCTTTTTACCGGATTTTTCCTTTTGCCTGAAAGGATAAAACCTGTTGACTGAGAAGGTAATAACCGGCAAGGTGACATTTACGCTGTGCGTTGAAGTGTTTTGTGAATGATTGGCGGCTAAATTCAGGAACATATTGTCGCCAAACCGGGTCTGATAGGTAACACTCGACTGGAAAGTATTCTGGAAATAATTGTTTAAAGTACCAGGGTTGTAACGGTTATAACTACCACTCACAATATTTACATTTGACGAAAAAGTGCTGCGTGGTCGTGCCTTGGAATCCTGACGGTGTGACCACTGGATGGAGAAGTCGCGTTTATCATTGTAATTGGCATCGCCCAGTTCACCTGTTATATTTCTTGCAAACCCCAGATTCAGGTTTCCGCTGTATTTATATCGTTTGATGTAACGCATTTCGGGGCTCAATTTCCAACTCCCGCGTGAATAGATATCACCGGTGAGTGTAACATCCATGTAATCATTTATAGCCCAATAGTATCCGCCATGTTCGAGATAAAATCCCCGGTCAGCCGATTCACCATAAGTTGGTATAATGATTCCTGAGCGCTGCCCTTTTTTATTCGGGAAAAAGCCAAACGGCACAAACAGGATGGTTGGCACATCCTGAATGGTAAGATAAGCCGGACCTGTAACTATTTTACTGTTAGGTATTACTTTAGCTTTATTGAATTTAAATGCAAAATGCGGATGATCAAGATTGCAGGAAGTATAGCTCCCGGAACTCACATTTACGGTTTTGTCAGGGAACTTTTTAACCTTGATTCCATGCAGGAAGCCTTCATTTTCTTGCGTTATAACACGTTGAATAACACCCTTTTCTGATTTAAAATTGTAAGAAATGGTTTCTGATTTGAATTCCTGATCCTTTTCTTTAAAAATCGGCTTCCCGATAAGTTTACCGGTCGAATCTTTTAAACCGGAAGCAAAAACAGTATTTTTCTCAAAATCCATGCGAACATAATCCGCCTTTAATCCAATCTCCTGATAGTTTATCTCTGTAGTTTTATAGAGGTACACCTTTTTACCGACCACATCAAACCGTAGACTGTCCTGCCCCTTATACATAACCGGAGCTTCAATTACTTCTTTTTTAGGCTTTTTGGTTTTCAGGCTGTCAATTGCCAGGGTATCAGCAGTGACCAATAATTTTGGATTTGCCAGAGAATCAGTTAAAAGCACGATTGAATCCTGAAGAATGGCTGTAGAATCAGTAAGTTTGACCTGTTGAACAGGTTCCTGAGCAAACGAGTTCAAACCATTCAGGTTGGCCAAAAGCAACAGGAACACAATTTTAAACATCATGCAAGCGTTAAACCTCATAAAAATGAGCGCAATACGCCGGATGTTGATATCTTCTGTATAACCTTCCGTTATTTGATTGATGCGGTAGTATTGCAATGTTTAACTTTGAGTTTTGTTTTAAAGCAATCTATTATCAATTGCCTATTAGTTGATAACGAGCATGAAAGGAATATTCAGTTCCGGATTATTTAAGGACCCCAAAGGTAAAAAATTAATTTTATCCTTTCATGCCTGTGCTATGTATCTGGCAACGCTCTTTGTGTTGTTTTTATTGCCTCTGACGGGATTGGCTGATAATGATGGCAAAGTAAACAAGGTTGTAATTGATGCAGGCCATGGTGGAAAAGATTCAGGTGCGCTGGGTCAAAAATCTCAGGAAAAAGACATTGCACTGGCCATTGCCCTCAAAACCGGTGAATATATAAGTAAAAATTATCCGGATGTTGAGGTCATTTATACACGGAGTAAAGATGAGTTCATTCCTTTGTACAAACGGGCAGAAACGGCCAACCGCAATCATGCCGACTTGTTTATTTCAATACATTGCAATGCAGTAAAATCAAAATCACCATTCGGAACTGAAACTTTTGTGATGGGATTGCATAAAAGTGAGGCCAACCTTGATGTGGCTAAGTTTGAAAATGCTTCAATGTTGCTTGAAGACGATTATTCAGAACGTTATGAGGGTTATGACCCCAATTCACCCGAATCGCACATCATATTCAGCCTTTATCAGAACATATACCGCGAACAGAGCCTCGTGCTGGCATCCACCATTCAGGATCAATTTACTGAAAAAATAAAAAGGTTTAACCGTGGAGTGAAAGAAGCCGGGTTTCTGGTACTTTATAAAACCGCTATGCCGGGAGTTTTGATCGAAGCCGGGTTTCTCAGCAATGCTTCTGAAGAAAAATTTCTGATATCGGCAAATGGACAAAACCAGATAGCCTCTGCCATTTTCAGGGCCTTCAGGCAATACAAACATGATGTTGAGAACACACCCTTAACTAAACTGATTTACAACGAAGACTCAGCCGACAGACTTACCACAAATGACACATTTATACCTCCGGCTGAAATCCCAAAATCAGAAACTGTTAAAATTCCTGAACAAAAAATAACGATCGAACAAAAGCAAACTGATGAGCTGGTTTTCAGGGTTCAGATTGCAATTTCACCACAAAAAATCAAACCTGATGATAAAAGATTTAAAAATCTGAATGACATCTTTGAATACAGACATCAGGGCATTTATAAATACTGTGCAGGATCGTTTACAAATGAAGAAGATGCGCTGAAGTATCGGAATCTTGTGAAGCAACAAGGATTTAATGATGCTTTTGTGGTGGTTTTCAGAGGAAAAGAACGGATTGGAATTGAAGAAGCCCGCAAAAAAAAATAACCATTCAATTGAGTTAATTCCTTTTTTTGATATGTACTGCGTTTTGTTGTAATTTCGTGCCAAAATTGAATTACTTTGAAAATCTCGAGAGAAATAAAAGTTGGGGTCACATTTATAGCAGCTACCGCTATTCTGGTATGGGGAATCAACTTTTTAAAAGGGACTGATCTCCTGAAAGAACAAACCAGCTATTATGCCATTTACCAACAGATTGGCGGGTTAAACAAATCCAATTCAGTATCTATTAATGGTTTAAAGGTTGGAATAGTTGAAGACATCTATTTTCAGGAAAGCAACAGTGGTTTAATAGTAGTTAAATTACTAATAACCAATAATTTCCCAATACCTGCAAATTCAGTTGCCCGCATTTACAGTGCTGACCTGATGGGCTCAAAGGCCATTGATATTGTGTTGGGAAATTCGCAGGGATTGGCAAAATCAGGAGATACGCTCTCATCCTCCATTGAAGCCAGCCTCAAGGAAGAGGTTAACCAACAGGTTTTACCGCTGAAACGTAAAGCTGAAGATATGCTCAGTTCATTTGATTCTGTACTGACAAACCTTCAGGCCGTGTTTAACGATAAAACCCGGCGCAATCTGGCCAGTAGTTTCGAAAGCATTCGCATTGCGCTCACAAATCTGGAGAGTACCACTTCAAATATTGATACTTTCGTTACTCTACAGAGCGGACGCATGTCGTTAATTTTGAAAAATATAGAATCGATTACCAGTAATCTGAAATCCAACAACCAGAATATTAGCCACATCATTTCAAATTTCAGCCTGATAAGTGATAGTCTGGCAAAAGTTAATGTTACAACTACAATTGGGAAACTCGATAAAAATCTGAATCAGGTTTCTGAAATTTTTGATAAAATAAACAAGGGAAAAGGCAGTATGGGATTGCTGCTTAACAATGATTCATTGTATATAAACCTTAACAAATCGGCACAGGATCTTGATTTACTGATGAAAGACCTGAAAGAGAATCCGGGC
The DNA here is from genome assembly GCA_964550695.1 of uncultured Bacteroidales bacterium. Classification (GTDB taxonomy): domain Bacteria; phylum Bacteroidota; class Bacteroidia; order Bacteroidales; family TTA-H9; genus CAZKCK01. The sequence goes on from CAZKCK010000008.1 coordinate 14,457, forward strand.
CGGTACGTAAAAATATCCCTGTTCTGATTACCACGTAAAAATATCAATGCGTGAATTTGGTCTGCGTTCACCAAACCAGTTAAACCCTTTAAGCTTCAGTTTGTCAGCCGGATAATCCTTGGCAGGATATAACCCGCCTTCGGGCTGTACATAGTAATAAATATCATTTATTTTGTTGTCGACTACAACCAGCGACATATTGGAAGCTATCGTATTGTTGATGCCTATCAGGTTTTTATCCTCCTCTCGCACGTAGTATACTGATTCTGAATTTCCTGTAACATTTATCCGGTTCAATTTATTCTCAACAAAATAGGCATGCATATCCCGTCCCTTTACCTGATTAAAGCTGGCAGTATCGTCCTGCTGAGCTATAAATGCCGTATTGTACAATGCCATTGAATCAATTTGTTTGTTGGCAACATACAAAATAATGCTGTCGGCAGTAAGCTGATTTGCTTCAAACCATAACACGGGTTGTTTAAACATGGTAATGGTTGAATCGTGATAGGAATAAACCACAGAATCGCACATGCCCTGCATATCATTACGAAAGAATTTGGCTTTGTTAAAGGCATAAAAGAATTTAGCAACACGTGCAGTGTCGAATGTAAGCCTCAGTGTATCAGCATGCAGGAAAAGCGTATCCTCTTTTTCAACAAAAAGTGCACATGCGCTATCGGTCACATAAGTATATCCCCCGGTTTCACAGTATTCGGCAAATTCTCCGGTAAGTGTTATTTTTTTGGTGGTGTCACGCATGATTACATTCCGGAAGGCTTGGGCAAACTGATCCTGCTTACGGTAATAGAGGCTGTCAGAACTGAGTGTCCGATCTTTGTTACGTGTAAAAACGTTTGTACGGAGTTGTGATATCTCGTTTTTGGTATCATACCATCCGTCTTCGCAATACATATACCTGTCTTTTCCATGAATATGTGTCGGGCCTTTAATCAGGGCTATTTTAGGTGTTGACTGGTAAACAAGCGTATCTGAGGTGAGTACATAATCGGGGTCAGTAAGAACTACATCTTTCCTGAACTGAAATTCACGTGGGTCAGCATAATAATAACCGGTTTTACTGGTAAGACGGTTGGCTCCATCCACAATTCTTCCGCTGTCAGGATAATGTGCCCGGTTGATATTCCTGTCATAATACAAATGCTCGGTATAAAGCGTTGTTTCTTTGTCGATTAGCTGAACATTGTAATGGAATTCTGCCAGTTTTGCATTTCCGTCATAAAATAAAACATCGCCAAAAAGGTCAAGACTGTCGCGCAGAAAAACATGCACATTGCCAAACGCATCCAGACTGTTGGTGGCTTCATACATATAGGCTGAATCGCAGAAAAGCAGGGCTGTGTCGTGTTCAAAGATTACGTTTCCCCTCAGGATATTTACTTCTGAGGTATCGGTTGACTCGCTGATAAGGATGTCAGCATGTTTTACAAGAATCCGTTTTTTTTCCTGTGCCCGGGCTGCAAAGACCAGCAATAATAAAATTAAGAAGAGGTAATGACGCATGAAATTATTTTAACCAAAACGGTTGGCAAAGGTAGTTATTTTAAGGTTGGCTGAAATGGCCGGGCGGGCAGTTGCGCAATGCATTGCGCAACTGCCCGCCCGGATGTAATTATTATTTACCAAAAAAATTATCCAGAATAATTGCCATCAGTTCATTGGCAGGTTGAATTAATTCCGGCTTACGCAAAATTTGCTCCGCTGACTGAACATATGTATCTGGTTGCAAATCATCTCCATTCATTGTACACAGCGTTTCAATCAGTTCAGCATCAAACTCAGGATGAAACTGCAGGCCCAGCACATTTGTACCGAACGAAAACGCCTGATTGGGTGTTCCTTCTGACCATGCAAGCCATTCAGCACCTGCCGGAAGTTCAAACGTATCATTATGCCAGTGCATGGTCTTAAAAACCGAGGGGCAGTTCCTGAAAAACGGACTCTGTTGTCCGGTGCTGGTTAAAAAAACTTCATGCCAGCCAATTTCCGGATGCCTGTGCTTAAAAACAGCAGCACCCAGCACACTGGCCAGCAACTGCGAGCCGAGGCAGATTCCCAAAACGGGTTTGCCGGCCTCCATCACCGTTTTAATAAATTCCTTCTCGGGTCTCATCCAATAATATGTTTCATCTTCATAAGCTCCCATCGTACCTCCAATAATCAGAAGTGCTTCGGTTTCATGAATTTTCGGAAGGCTATCACCTTTGTATATATGGATGAATTCCAGTTGATGGCCCCTTGAAACGGCCCACTGAACGATACTTCCCGGATTTTCAAACGCTATGTGCTGAATTACCTGAATCTTCATGATATTGAATGAATTTTTACACAAAATTAATTTTTTCTGGTATCAAAACATCAGTCCCTACAGGGGCCTTTTTCGACCAATTTTTGAAGTTTACCGCGAAACTGCTGTATATAGCTGATTTATAATTTCTAACAAAAAATATGTTTTTGAACGAATTTAAGATTACCTACAAAATAATATCGTAATTTTGGAGCGTTATTATTATCCTATGGAATTTTCAGCACTTCAAATAGCCCAGATGCTGGGGGGAACCGTAGAGGGAAACCCCGAAGCAAGCGTCAACCGTCTGTCAAAAATAGAAGAGGGCGAAACGGGCTCACTCTCATTTCTGGCCAATCCGCTTTACACGCAATACATATACAATACACAGGCATCCATTGTAATTGTCAACAATGACTTTTATCCAGAAAGCCCTGTGATATGTACCCTCGTGAAGGTTCCAAATGCCTATACGGCTTTTGCCAGCCTGCTCGAAATGTATAATAAAATAAAACTCGACCGCAAAGGCATATCTCCACAAGCCTTTATTGCGCCCGGAGCAAAAATCGGACAAGACGTTTACATCGGTGAATTTGCTGTGATTGAAGCATTTGCTGTGATTGGTGATCATTCAAAAATCTACCCGCAGACATTTGTTGGTGAAAATACCCAGATTGGGAAAAACACCATCTTATTTGCCGGGGTAAAGGTATACAGCGATAATATTGTTGGCAGTAATTGCACACTTCATTCAGGGGTTGTGGTTGGTTCCGACGGATTTGGGTTTGCCCCGCAGGATACCCAGGATTATAAAAAAGTGGCACAAATCGGCAATGTAATTATCGAAGACTTTGTTGAAATAGGAGCCAATACCACTATTGACAGGGCTACATTGGGTTCAACCATTATTCGCAAGGGTGTTAAACTCGATAACCTGATTCAGGTAGCACACAATGTTGAAATAGGAGAGAATACCGTTATTGCAGCCCAATCAGGGATTGCCGGATCCACAAAGATAGGTCGGAATTGTATGATCGGAGGTCAGGTGGCAATAAACGGACATATTTCAATAGCTGATATGGTTAAAATAGCTGCCCAGGCAGGCATTAGCCACAGTATTAAGGTTGAAGGCGAGACACTTATGGGCAGTCCGGCATTCGAAATAAAACAATACCGGAAAGCATATGTATATTTCAGAAATATTCAGAAACTAAACGATAGAATAACAGAACTTGAAAAGCAATTGAAAGATAATCGGGGCAACCAATAACAGCTTTTTCAATACACATAATCATAATTTAGTACTTTTGCCAACTTTTTAAAATATATCATTTCGGATGACAGACAAACAAAAAACTATTTCAAGAGAAGTAAGTCTTTCAGGCACAGGCCTTCACACCGGAAAATTTGTTACAATTACCTTTAAACCTGCTCCGGTGAATCATGGGTATAAGTTTAAACGTGTTGACCTTGAGAACTCTCCTGTAATAGAAGCAAGCGTTGATTATGTTCAGGACACGGTAAGAGGAACAAATCTAGTTAAAAACGATGTCCGCATCAGCACAACCGAGCATTTACTGGCTGCAGTATTCGGTCTTGGCATCGACAATATACTTATTGAGCTTGATGGTGTTGAAATCCCGATCCTTGACGGAAGTTCACGGTTTTGGGCTGAAGCACTTCAGCGTGCAGGGGTTGTTGATCAGGAGGCTGACCGTGAATATTATGAACTTAACAGCATTATCAGGTATACGAATCCAAAGAATAAGGTTGAAATCATAGCGATGCCTTCGGATGAACTGCGGTATTCTGTCATGATACAATTCGATTCGAAAGTTTTAAATACCCAGCATGCTTCACTTGACAAGGTAGAGGATTTTGTAAAAGAAATTGCCAATTGCCGGACTTTTGTATTTCTACATGAACTTGAAGCACTTATCCACCATAACCTGATTAAGGGCGGCGATCTGAACAATGCAATCGTATTTGTTGACAGGCTGCTTTCGCAGGAAGAACTCGACAGGTTATCCTCATTTTTTGGCAAACCACGTGTTGAAGTTCTCGAAGCCGGAATTTTAAACAATCTTGAACTTAATTTCCTGAATGAGCCTGCCCGACACAAACTACTTGATTTAATGGGCGATATGGCTTTACTTGGCAAACGGATCAAGGCTCATATCATAGCCACAAGGCCTGGTCATTTTTCAAATGTTGAGTTTACCAGACTCATCAAGGAGCAGATGCTGAAAGATAAAAAGAATGTAAAAGCTTCAGGTGCACCATGCTATGACCCCAATAAACCTCCCTATTACGATATCAACGATATCAAAAGGCTGCTTCCACACAGGCCTCCTTTCCTGTTGGTTGATAAAGTTCTTGAAATGAGTGATTCACATGTTGTGGGACTGAAGAACGTAACCATGAATGAGAGTTTTTTTGTGGGCCATTTCCCTGACGAACCCGTGATGCCAGGCGTCTTACAGGTAGAAGCCATGGCTCAGACCGGCGGAATTCTGGTTTTAAGCACTGTTCCTGATCCTGAAAATTATATCACTTATTTTATGAAAATCGATCAGGTGAAATTCAGGCATAAAGTGGTGCCGGGCGATACAGTAATCTTTAGTCTCAAACTGGTATCACCCATTCGCAGAGGGCTTTGCCAGATGCGGGGAGTTGCCTGGGTTGGTGATAAAGTTGTAATGGAAGCAGAAATGCTGGCCCAGATTTCAAAAAAACCAAATTAGATTTCAGGCTATCACAATAATAGGCCAAAACATATGTTTTTACCAATAAACGTTCACGCATGAATCAACCTTTAGCTTATGTCCATCCACAGGCCAAAGTGGCCAAAAATGTTGTAATTGAGCCTTTTGTTAACATTGAGAAAAATGTTGAAATCGGCGAGGGAACCTGGATAGGATCAAATGTTACAATTATGGAGGGTGCCCGGATTGGAAAAAACTGCAAAATTTTTCCCAGTGCGGTAATCTCTGCCATTCCGCAGGATTTAAAGTATAATGGCGAAGAAACCATCGTGAAAATTGGCGACAATACTACTGTTCGCGAGTTTGTTACCATCAACAAGGGTACAAAAGCCAATATGGAAACTGTTGTAGGATCAAATTGCCTGCTGATGGCTTACGTTCATGTTGCACATGATTGCATTATTGGAAACAATGTGATTCTGGCCAATTGCGTGACCCTGGCCGGCCACATCGAAATTGATGACTGGGCCATTGTGGGGGGCCTGAGTGCAATTCACCAGTTTTGCAAAATCGGCAGCCATACAATGATTTCCGGGGGTGCCCTTGTTCGCAAGGATGTTCCGCCTTATACCAAAGCTGCACGTGAACCGCTATCGTATGTTGGTATTAATTCTATCGGGCTCAGACGCAGAGGTTATTCACTCGAAACCATTAAAGAAATTCAGGATATTTACAGAGTGATTTATCTAAAAGGCATGAATGTTTCACAGGCTGTAACCTATATTGAAGCAGAATTGCCTGCCACACCAGAACGTGATGAAATTCTGACTTTTATCACCCGTTCGGCACGTGGAATCATGAAAGGTATCGGACGTGGCATGAAAGAATAATTGAATGATTCCAGACAATTTCTGATAAGCAGATTACACTTAGTTATCTTATTTTTAAAGGAAGGCGCATTGACTTCCTTTTTTTATGCCTTGTTGTAGCCGCATTTTCCAATCATTTTTTTAAGTTTGCAGAATAATCGCCCTTGCAGATGAACCATGAAAATAATTATCTTTTCCCTATTGAATTGCTTTCAAGGGAAATAAAGGAAAAACAACTCGATCAACACGCTAAGGTAATCTGGTTTACAGGCCTTTCGGGTGCCGGAAAAACCACCCTCGGGCAACGGCTCGAAATAGAATTGTTCAAAAAAGGTTACCTGTGCCAGTTGCTTGATGGCGACAATGTACGGTCGGGAATCAACCGTAACCTTGGTTTTTCGGATGATGACAGGGTTGAAAACATCAGGCGGGTGGCAGAAGTGAGTAAATTATTCCTTCATTGCGGCATCATCACAATAAACTGTTTTATAGCGCCCACACATCAAATCCGGGCTATGGTGGCTGAAATTGTCGGACCTGAAAATCTGATAGATGTTTTTATAGATGCACCGCTCAGTATTTGTGAAGAACGCGATACCAAAGGATTGTACCGCCTGGCCAGAGCAGGAAAAATACAACAGTTTACGGGTATCAACTCGGTATTTGAGCCACCTATGAATCCAACACTTTCATTACAGACCGATATTTTTACAATTGACCAGTGTGTGCAGAAATTGCTTGACGCTGTACTCCCTCTCATAAAATATTGATATCCAGGATTCATACAACAAACAGAAAATTTATTCGCTTTTACTGGATACTAGTCAGGTGGAAGAATTCCCATTTTTTGCATCAGATAAGAAGCATTCAGTGTTGAACAAACTCCTTCACGAAGCTTATAGTCAATTTCAAGTTTGTCATCAGCAATGCTGATCTCAAAACAGAGGTTGATAATATTATCAGGGTATGATTTTATCAGATCCCCAAGCATCAGATCATGTGTAGCAAACAGACCCACAGGCTTGTATCTCATCAGTTGCTTCACAAGGGCGATTGAACCCGTCTGTTTATCACGGCTGTTGGTGCCTTTCAGTATTTCATCAAGCAGGATAAGTGAAGTATTGCCCTTTTCAAGTTCATCAATTATCTCCTTAAGTCGTTTTAATTCAGCATAGAAATAGGATTCATGCCGGGCAAGGGAATCGCTGGTGCGTATGCTGCTATGAACCCTGACCGGCGAAAAAACAAAGTGCTTTGCAAAAACCGGAGCACCAGCCATGGCAAGAATACAATTCACACCAATGGTCCGGAGGAAAGTACTTTTGCCTGACATATTGGCTCCGGTGATAATGCAAAACCGGTTATATCCGTTTATCCGGAAGTCATTGGTTATACATTCCTTTTTAGCAATCAACGGGTGACCAACTTCCTTTCCTTCAAGTACAAAATCACCCTGAACGATTTCCGGAAAAACAAAATCAGGATTGTTGAAAGTAAAATTCGCCATGCTCGATAATGCATCAAATTCACCCATGATATTGAACCAGACGGGAATACGATTCCCAAAGCGAACCTTCCATTGTGCAATACGTAAGAGGAGGTGCAGGTTGAACATGAGCATGCCGTTCAGAAAAAAAGCAACAATAATGTTCAGATTTGAATCCATCCAGTTGAGCAAGGATGCAAGTTTACGGATTGCTGCTGATGGCTTTACGTTTTCATCGGCAACCAGTTGATTTTTATGAGTCTGAAGCAATTTGGATAAAAAGGCAGTACCTTCTATTAAATCAAGATATCTGGAATATTTCTGAATAATTTTATATTGAGAACCAATGGATGCATGCTCTTTCATAATCCTGCGCCCAAAACCAAAAACAATAGTCAACTGAAGGATAACCAGAAAAACAGGAACTGACGCTGATGTGATTCCCAAACCTGCCAAAGAGATTGCCAAAAGGGTAGCTGCAGGTAGTAAATAAATCAACGCTTTAAACCAGTAGTTAAACACAATGGCTGGTTTTTCAGAAAGCCAGGCATTCATCCGGTCTATATCTTTTGCTTCAGGATTTTGTTCAAAGAATACCAGTTGTCCATTCTGTCTGAAATCTGTATTGGCTGCAAGTTCGGCAATAGCTTCCTGTCTTGATTTAATATCTTTGCTGTATGTAAATGCATCACCTAAATACCGGGCCATAATTTTTTTACCCATGGGCGTAGATGTACGGTTTATCATTCTGAAGAGGGAATGTTCTCCAAAAATGTCCAGATCATGAGAGTAAGGATGGTTATGGTTTATAAACTCATTCCCCGGATTGAAGGGTGAATAGTTACCTGACAGCGCAAGAAGTTCATTTTGATTTAATTGTATCGCGTTTGATGTGCGGTCAATAAGCTGTTTTAGTTTATAATCCATAATTCCGGCATACAGGAACAGCAAAAAAGTGCCGAATGCTAACAATGCAAACCACAAATTTCCTGCGCTAAGAAAAAGATAGAACATGCATGCGCTGAAAGCGAAAAGTGCCACACGAACATATGGCATCTTTTTTTGCTTTTTTGAAAGGTTTTGCAAAGAATATTCTAAAACTGTGATACGTTTTTTATACTCCGATTCAGGATCAATAAGTGGTTGATTTTGCATAATATAAGTATTTGAGAAAAAATACGGCAGCCCTGTAAGCGGGATTCTGTATCCTGTTTTCACAGGACTTCTATCATTTATCTGTACATCCGGTCGCCCGGTGCATCAATCGGCCTACCCTCCGGGGCCGGGCGGGCAGCCCTTCATCCCGATTGCTCGTGAATTCCCGGTTTATTTGGCCTTTCAACCTCTGAGGTTTACCCTTCCGAAATGTTGCCACTCCGGAACGTGAGCTCTTACCTCACATTTTCACCCTTACCACGCACGAAGCATGGCGGTTATTTTCTGTGGCACTGGCTGTCGCTGCTTGCACAGCGCCTTCCCGTTAGGAAGCAGAGCGCCCTGTGTTGTCCCGACTTTCCTCCCTCCGGCTTTACCGGAAAGCGATAGAACGGACTGCCGTAAATTTTTCAAAGAATTTCAAAGAATACTACATAATTGTAAAACCACTCATCAATCAATCAGCGGTTTTTCATGCATGATTGTTACATCAATAGCACCTATACCAAAACGTGCCATCGGAGCTGGCTGATACAATACATTTTTGTAGTCTTTCAGCCGTTCACGTAAGGCAATTTTTAAAACACCATTGCCCACACCATGAATAAAAGTAACCTTATAATAGTTTTCAGCTATCGCACCTTCGAGGCACTTGGTAAAATAACTTAACTGCAGGCTCAGCATTTCATGTTGTTCCAGTTTGGCATGATCCTCAACCATCGCTTCAATATGAAGATCAACAATTGCTTCGCGCGGAGAAGTTTTATGGCGCGAAATGAATGACTCCGGCATAATCTGCTTTGCCTCTTTCATTTCAGGTTTTTCAAGTTCATACTTGCGCATGGTATCCTGTTCATGAACCGGTTTAAGGCCTGTTAACGAACTCAGTAAATAAACAAACCCCTTTTCGGGTAAAAACGCAAAATCACGATAATTGTCTTCCTTGGCAAAACGCAGAGGTTTAATCCTGAATTCAGCACTGACCGGTACCAGAATCTGGCGGATTTCGTCTTTATGGAACATCAGTTGAACCAGACCATCTGCATGAAGCTCAATTTCTTCACGCTCAATAGTTTCGATCAGAATACGGGAATAAGGCGGCACTGAACCATAATCCATTCCACCATAACCGCCTTTACCGCTTTTTGCAAAATATGAGTAAAGCACATCATAATCGGTGAGGTTTACAAGATAAATATCCAACATGCCCGTAATAAGCCATTTTTGATCATGGGGCACAAAAGCAATATAAACACCCTCTTCATTGGCACCACGACTCCTTGAGCCCGGCAGTGCTGAAACACGGTTCATTCCAAAATCAGTTTCGTCCGGTATTGTTGGTAAAGGTATTTCCTGACGGGGTTCCGGCTTTCCTTTCTGTTTCGTTTTTGCGCCGGAAGCAGGTGCTGACATAAAATCCTCATCAAAAAACCGGCTTGCTGCAGTATCCGTATTTACCAAAATCAGGTCACTGATTGATGTGGGAATATCAAAACCATCCTCTATGGCTACATTTACAATACCGGAATTAATGATTTTGGTCACAATACCGCCACCGCTTGCATTCAGGAATTTCACCCTGTCACCTGGTTTAAATTTCATTATAGAATTTTTTGCAAAGTTACACAATTAAAGCGGGCCATAGTAGAGGCTCAGAAGCTATATGCTGCCCGTTCTCATTTACAAAAAACTGACCCGTAAACAACTAAATTTACGGGTCAGTGAATTGCTGGTATTTTTAACAGAAACCGGACAATGACTTTACATGCACCATGAATTATCTGATCAGCACGATTTGCCCTGTTTCAGTTTTTTGAACACCCGGTGATATCTTTCCCTTGCCCCTGTAAGTCAGGATAAAGGCATACACATCAGCCGGGCATTTTTCACCTTTATAGGTGCCATCCCAGCCAGTGTCAATATCATCGGTTTCAAACACCTTCTGTCCATGACGGTCATAAACGGTTAAGTTGAAATCTACCTGAAAATCAGTGGTCAAAACCTTAAATTCATCGTTAAGGCCATCAGCATTGGGGGAGAAGGCAGTTGGAATCTGAACATATCCTTCACAAAGCTGCACTTTTACAGTATCAATACTGGCACAACCTTCATTAAATACCTTCACCCAATAGGTTCCATTTTCAGTTACAGTAAAAGCCTGGTGCTGACTACCATCCTGCCATTCATAATCGTCTGATCCATCACCCTTTCCTGCATTCAGAATGACCGGCTCACAGGTAAAGAGATACAGGTCTTCGCCAAGATTTACATAAGGTGTGGTTTTAACAGTAACATGAAAATCAAGCGTATCAAGACAAGCCGACCTTGAGATCCCAACTACCTGATAATCTTTATCAAACTGAGGATTTGTCAGAATAACCGGACCACGCGCCGTATCAAGTGATTCATTGGGTAACCATTTGTAATCTGCAGCACCTGAAGCAGTAATCATCAATACCGAATCGCGGCAAAGAGCCGGTGCCGGCGGAGTTATAAAGAGAACCGGTTTGGGGTTAATTACAACCTGAATAGTGTCAGTATAAGCACCGCAAGGAGCATCACCATTAACAGTCATTACAAGGTAAACAGTATCATTTACTTCAAAATCCTGCGTACCGGGGTTAAATATCGGATTCATGAGTGAAGAATCGTTAAAAGATCCTACTCCTGAAGTTGTCCATAAAATTGTTGAATAATTTTCAGCAGTAGCTGACGACAATTCAAGTGTACTGCCCTCACATACCGAATCATTCACACCGGCTTCAATAATGGGTGCGGGTATCACCGTGATGGTTATTTCAGCACATTCACTGTTGCCACAAATGTTTTCCCATCTGGCAAAGTATGTGGTTGTAACCAATGGAGGTGTAATGGCCACAGTATCACCGGTTATAAGGGTTATTGAATTGCAACTCCCTTCATACCAGCGAAGGGTGTCTCCGTTTCCACCCTCTCCCCACAGATTCAGCGGACCTGCAAAATCAGAACAGATGGTATCAAATTCAGCCTGCAATGCAGAGGGCACTATTGGTTCATTCACTTTAACCGTGAGGTTTTTCCAGCCTGAAGGCCCGCAATAAGTTTCCCACCTGACAATATAAATTGTAGTGGTGTCAGGGGCTGTAATATTGAGAGGCGTGCCTGTTCCGAGTGCTGTGGTATCGTTCCCGACGATTTGACGCCATATAAGGTCATCACCGTATCCGCCCCAGGCTGTGAGGGTTAGTGCAGTTACCTGTCCGGGGCAGAAATTGTTGGTATCAGCTTCCAGTGAATCAACAACCTGAGCTGTATGCACTTCAACTTCAAAGGAATCGCACACCGAGACTCCGCAAATATTCTCCCAGCGTGCATAATACCAGGTAGTAACCACAGGTGCCGGAATGGTAAGTTCCGTACCTGTACCAATCTCAGCACCTCCGCATTTTTTACGGAACCAGCGTATGGTCTCGCCCATGGCTGATAACGTATCACCATAACCGCCAATAGCTGTAAGTGTAATATAATCAACAGCTCCGGGGCAAAAATGGTTGGTGTCAACAGCCATCGTATCAGGAGGTATCGGAATCTCAATCAGATTGATCCGGATGGTATCGCAGGTTGATTCACCGCATACATTTTCCCACCGCGCATAATAAACCGTTGTTGTATCAGGTGGTGCAATGCTGGCCGTAATTCCGGTAGCTACCTGAACTCCTCCGCATGAATCAGCATACCAGCCTACAAAATCACCATTGCCGCCGTGGGCTGTCAGATTAATGGTGTTCGGATAGTCGGGGCAAACAAATGTAGTATCTGCAGTAAGATAAACCGGGGGAAGAGGTGTATTTACAACTACCAGCAAACTTACGCATGCTGATTGACCACATGTATTGCTGTTCAACGCATAATACATGGTGGTGGTATCCGGCGCCTCAATGGTAAGTGTATTTCCGGTACCCAACTGTGTGGCTGCACATCCGTCCTGATACCATTTTATCGTATCTCCTGTTTCAAGTGTTCCCCAGGCAGTAAAGTTAATTACACCTGAATAGCTTTCACAGAAATAATTGTTGTCAACTGTAATTGAATCGAGAACAGCAGGTTGTGGTTTCACATTTACGATTACCGAATCGCATTCCGATTCACCGCATGCGTTGGACCATTTGGCGTAATAGGTCAAAGTATCTGAAGGCGCATTGGTCAATAAAGGCGACCCCAGCCCAATGAATATTCCCCCATTGCAACTGCCCTTGTACCATTTCAGGCTGTCGCCGACACCTCCGTTTGCAGTAAGTTCAATAATGCCCACAATTCCGGCGCAAAAATCATTGGTATCAACCAGAACTTCATCTGGCGGCATGGGTGTAGGGATCACATTCACTGTTAGCGATATACAATCCGTAATATCACATTTGTTTGAATACCTGGCAAAATAGGTGGTAATCGTATCAGGAGCTGTGATGGTCAACGGATTTCCGGTACCGACCAAAGAGTCGGCACATCCGTAGGCATACCATGATAGTGTATCACCTAGACCACCTGAAGCTGAAAGCGTGATACTCGTAACTGTACCGGTACAGAAATCATTGGTATCGACTGCAAGCAGAACCGGTGCAATGGGTTGAGGCGTAACATTTAAGCGCAGTGAATCACATTCTGATAGTCCACAACTGTTTTCCCATCTCGCATAATACCATGTGGTATCAAGTGGTGCGGTAATGATAAGCGGTTGCCCGACTCCGACGAGTATACTTCCGCATGCCTGTTTGTACCATTTCAGGCTCCCTCCTATTCCGCCGTCAGCGGTTAATGTAATAATGTTTATGGTGCCGGAACAGAAATTATTTGTATCGGAATGGAGTTCGGTTGGAGGTTGTGGAATTGGGATAATGCTGATTGTTAATGAATCACATTCTGATTCTCCGCACTGGTTCTCCCAACGTGCATAAAATACGGTGGTATCATTCGGAGCCGGAATATTTACCGGGGTCCCGCCTCCAACGAATGTTCCGCCACATGAACCGGTAAACCATTTAAGTGTATCGCCTGAACCTCCGATAGCTGTAAACGTAAGGTCAACAACAGAGTTTTCACAGTAATTATTGCTGTCAACGGCAAGTGCCACAGGTTTCACAGGCAAAGGAATTACGATGGTAGTTTTGGTTGTATCGCTGGTACAGCCGTTTAAATCGGTGTAGGTATACATTACAGCGTGAGTTCCAACACCTGCAGTGGCAGGATCAAACATGGCCGTGCCATCACCCTGATCTGTAACTCCCTGTCCGAAGAAATTTCCGTTGGGTGTATGATTCCCTACGAGCATGGCCGGATCACCATCAATGCAGTATTCCGGCAAAAAGGGACTAAAATCAACTGAAGGCGCAGGGTTTACTGTTACCTGATAAGTTGTATCGTTGGTGCAGTTATTAAAATCGGAATAAGTATACACAATGGCATATGGGCCGCCAACACCTGCTGCCTGCGGATCAAAAATGGCTTTACCGATTCCTAGGTCGGTTATGCCCGGTCCGGTAAATGAGCCCAAAGGATAGTTGCTGCCTGTAATTGTATCAGTACCGCCATTTACACAGTATTCGGCCAGAATATCAACTATCGTCGGCATCGGCAGATCATTTACAACAACATCTTTAAAAGCAGTATCTGTACATGCATTGCCATCCGTGAAAATATACGTAATTGTGTGTGTGCCAACACCAGCGCTACCCGGTGTGAAGGTGGCCGTACCATTTCCTCCGTCAGTGATGCCCGGTCCTTCAAAAATTCCCTGCGGCTGATGGTTCCCGATTAATACGGCAGCAGCAGCATTTTTACAATACGAAGCGAGAAGCCCTGTAAAACTTACCAAAGGAAGAGAGTTAACACTCACCTGCTTTACATTGGTGTTGGAACAACCATTCAATGCCGTATAAAAATATGTAACATTATAAGGTCCGCCAACACCAGCAGCGGCCGGGTTAAAATTGGCTGTTCCATTGTTGTTGTCAGTGATTCCTGTTCCCGAGAAGGTTCCAAATGGAGCCTGATTGCCTGAAAGAAGTGCAACCGGTGAATTGGCACAATAAGTCAGGTTGAGACCTGTAAAATTAACCGTTGGAATGGGCAGCACATCAGTTGTGTGATCAATGCTATTGCTGCAACCATTTGGATCTGTGAAAGTATAGGTAATTGTATGGGTTCCGACACCAGCAGTGGTTGGATTGAAAATAGCCGTTCCATTGGGGTTTGAAGTAATACCCGGGCCGGTAAAAGTACCACCGGGAGCCATATTACCTATAAGGGTCGAAGTACCTGAATTCAGACAATAGGTGCCAGCCAGACCGGTGAAGCTTACCTCAGGGATAGCAAATACTGTGACGGTCTGAGAATATGTGTTTGTACAGCCATTGGCATCAGTATACATATATGAGATTGTGTACGGACCGCCAACACCGGCCAGTGCCGGATCAAAAACAGCCTGGCCGAAACCTATATTTGTAACTCCCGCTCCGGTGAAAAATCCGTCGGGTGCATGATTCCCGGTCAAAGTCGGAGGTGTTTGTGTATTTACGCAATATGAAGGGGCTAAACCTGCAAAAGTAACAGTGGGCGGTGCAATGACGGTTGTTTGTTTGGTGGTATCATTTGAACATCCGTAAAGATCCATGTAAGTGTAGGTAATATCATGTGTACCAACACCGGCAACCGTTGGATTAAAAATTCCCACGCCATTAGAACTACTGGTGATGCCGTTGCCTGAAAATGAACCATAAGGAGCTTTATTCCCTGTAATGGTCGCCGGATCAGCATTCTGGCAATAGGTAAGGCTCAAACCGGCAAAATTAACATATGGCAAGGCGCGCACCACAACCTGCTGATTGTCATCATCAGTACAACCATTGGCATCAGTGTAAGTAAATGTGATGGTGTAAGGGCCGCCTGCGCCGGCAGCAGCCGGATCAAAGGAGGCTGTTCCGTTTGCATTGTCGGTAATTCCGGGTCCGGTGAATACCCCCGTTGTGAAATTTCCTGTAAGCGTAACCGGAGCAGCGTCTTCACAGTATGAACCTCCCAGACCGGTAAATGAGGCAACAGGGTTGGGGTAAACCGTTACAGATGTTTGCTGACATGCAGAAAATCCGCATGCAGTCTCCCATCTGGCTACATATGTAGTATTACCTGATGGTGCAGCAATTGATAGCGGATTTCCGGTACCAACTACCTGAGCACTTCCACAGTAACCTTTAAACCATTTCACATAATCTCCGGAACCGCCTGTAGCCGTAAGTACAATATCAGTAACCGTACCCAAACAGTAACTCGGCTGATCAACACTCACCAAAGTTGGTGGAGTTGGAGGTATGCTGACAATAACTTCTATACTGTCGCATACAGATTGCCCGCATGAATTTTCCCACCAGGCAAAATATTTTGTGGTGGCATTGGGTGCATCCAAAATAATGGGTGAACCCTGATTAATGACTGTACCGTAACAAGAGGTTGACCACTTTAAAACAGATCCTGATCCTCCTGTGGCTGAAAGTGTTATATTGCCGGCATAGTTGTAACAGATATTATTGGTATCAACTGAGAGGGATGTAACTGGTTCGGCCAGCGGATTGATATTGATTGTAACCGACTGACAGGCAGACTGACCACAGGTGCCTTCCCATCTTGCAAAATAGGTGGTGGTGTCAAGTGGAGCCTGAATGGTTACGGGATTCCCACTGGTAACGAGTGTTCCGCCACAACTTCCTGAATACCATCTGAGCAATTCACCGCTTCCGCCAACAGCTGTAAGTGTTAATCCGTTTTCACCGGCACAAAGTGTTGTATTGTTTGCAGTTACAGATGTGGGAGCTACAGGTAAAGGTAAAACTGTTACAGTGACTTCGGTGCATGTTGATTCCCCGCATGGGTTTTCCCAGCGTGCATAATAAATTGTGGTTGTGTCAGGTGAAGCAATGATTAAATTGGTGCCACTTCCGATTGCAGTACCACCGCATGATTCCGTATACCAGTTTAATGTTTCTCCTGATCCCCCTAAAGCTGTAAGTGTAATGTTGCCCGGATCATCGGCACAGAAATTTTGCCGGCTTGATGAAGCCGTTACAGGCGCCACGGGCAAAACCCACAGAGAAGCTACCACAAAGCTGGTGTCTTTTGTGCAACCATTGGCATCGGTAATGGTGAGTAAAAATGTTCCAATAGCTATATTGCTGATATTTTGTGTTGTAGCTCCGTTTGACCAGGCGAATGAATAAGGTTCGGTACCACCGGCAACAAAGACTTCAATGGCTCCATCGCTTCCACCTTCACAGGTTACCTGCGTAATCACAGGGGCTTTGGCCAGCGTGGTTTCGTGTAGCCGTGCAAAAATCATGTCGGAGGCTCCGGCACTGGTCAGGGTGAGGCCACTGATAAGAAAACTATTCTGAAAATATCCTGTAAAATGTGGGTCATTCATGCCGTAAGCAGATATTCCCAATGCAGCATCATCTCCTGTACCTCCTGTGCGGGCAGCAATCCTGAAAACTCCGGTTGCATCCGCCCTGGCCATAAAAATGTCAGTGCCACCCGCGCTTTGCAGCGAATGTGTTCCAAATGCAGCCGAACCTGAAAAGCTTCCGCTGATCCACCAGTTATCAACATCATTGAGTGCAAGATCATAAGCTACGTCATCTCCTGAACCTCCTGCACCCGAAGCAAAAAGAGAAGTTCCGGCATCATTTAATTTTGTAAGAAAGATATCCTTGCCACCTGCACTGGTAAGGGGTGATCCGCCAAAAGTGGCAGTTCCGGTAAAATATCCGGTCAGGCAAATATTGCCGGTATAATCTGATTTTAATGCATTGGGTTTATCATCTCCGGTTCCTCCTGATGCCTGAGCCCACACCAGTGTACCATACCGGTCATATTTGGCAACAAAAATATCATTGTTGCCGGCTGAGGTTAAATTGTTTGTTCCGAAAACAGCAGTATTCTGAAAAGTTCCGGTTACATAAGTGTGTTCTGTAATATCGGTACAGATGGCAGTTCCCAGATCAGGTGAGGGTCCGCCGGCCTGCCGTATCCACCGTATAACACCACCATTGTCATATTTACTAATAAAGATATCTTCGCCACCGTTACTTAACAGATTGTTACTTTGAAAATTTGCAAGGCCCTGAAAAGAACCGGTTACAAAACAATTTCCTGAGCGGTCAGTATACAGCCCCGAAGCAATGTCATCAAAAAAGCCACCACCGGTCTGAACCCACTGCAAAGTTCCGGTTGAATTATATTTAGCAAGGAAAACATCAGCTTCGCCTGTACTGTTATACATCTGGGCACCAAAAAAAGCAAGTATCCTAAAAGCTCCTGAAATATAAATATTTCCAACTGAATCCACACCTATGCCACCCACTTCCTCATCGAGTGTTCCGCCAATCTGCTGAATCCACTGCAGGTTGCCCAGACTATTGTATTTTGCAATAAAAATATCCCTCCCGCCAAAACTTGTGAGTGTGGTGCTTACGAAAGCTGCCGATGATCCGAATGTACCGGCAATATACACATTGCCAGCTGCATCCGTAAGAATTTTTTTACCCTGATCAACGGAAGTTCCTCCACCCCGCTTGGCTATCTGCCAATAGGTTGTGTCCATCCCTAAACGAAGAGCAGCAAGGGGTTCACCAACCCTAATTTCTTTACGCAACATACAGTTATTTGTATCTCTGGCAGTTACAAAATATCCGCCGGCTGTCAGACTGGTCAGATCTTCGGTGGCATCACCCGTACTCCACGAAAAGGTAAAAGGGGCAGGTCCGCCTGTTGCAGTAATGTCAATGGCACCCGTATTATCGCCTTTACATAAAATGTTGGTTTTGGCAGCACTCAGTGTCAGGGTGCATACATCATTCTGCCACCTCCATAAATCCTTATGATACAAAACTCCATTATCAGAGCCGGTTGTAATATAGGCTGAAGACCCAATTGTAAAACAAACTGCATGTTCGCGAGGGAATGAAGGAAGATTGTTTTTTGCAGACCACAGGTCAGAATTCGGATCATATTCCCATAAATCTTTTTTAAGGTTGGTGCCATCGTCACCGAGCCCGATATACCCTTTGCTGCCAATTGAAAATGCAATTGCGCCTCCCCGCTGGGCACCTGTAAGATCGGTTTTCTGATTCCATGTATCCGTAGCCAGATCATATTCAAAAAAATCTTTTTTATAAATTCCATCATAACCGGTTCCAAAGTAACCCTTACCGGCAATTGAAAATCCGGCAGCATAAATGCGGGGAGTTCCCGGAAAACTGGCTTTGGCTGTCCAGGTGTCGGTGGCCTCATTGTACTGATAAATATCATTTTTATACGCGCCGTCAAAGCCCAATGCTACAAAAGCTTTATCGGTTATTGTAATTGCCGTGGCACCCTGCCTTGGTCCGGCCGGGAATGGAGCTTTTGCCGTCCAGAGATTTGCAACCGGGTTAAATTCCCAACAATCGCCCAGAAAGCCTCCATTGTATCCTGTAACAATATAACCCTTTCCACCAACAGCAAAACCTGCAGCATAAGCACGACCTGTTCCGGTCAGGTCATTCATTTGTGTCCATGCTCCCGTTGCCTGGTCATATTCCCATAAATCCTTCAGGTAAACCCCATTAAAGCCGGTACCCACATAAGCTTTGGTTCCGATGGTAAACGAAACCGACCCTTTACGTGATGGTCCGCCAAGGTCATTTAGTTGAACCCAGGTGTCCTGTGCCTGTACCAACAGGCTGCTGAATGTCATCAGCAAAATTGCCGGAAGCAGGAGAAGTTTTTTATAAAACTGCATATTCATTGGTGTTCTATATTTTTAAGCCCCGAAATTCGTACGGTCTTTTCACAAAATTCCCATTCATCAAAATATTCATCTGGTTCAGGAAAATTGCAAACATCAGGGGGTTAGTATAACAGGTTAAAGTTAAAATTTATCAATTTATTACGCCAAGACTGTCGAGTTCATGAACACTAACAGAAGGTGGTACTATCTTATTTCTGATTTTAGAAACAACAAATTCTGCAGTCACCAGCGCATTATCTTTACTTTCAAAGCCCTTATGACCACTTATTGCCGGAATATGTGGCTGATGAATCATGAGTTTCCCGTCAACAACAATATCATATCCCCAGCCGGAAGAATCCTGAAATGTTTGAATACTGATATTCATGCTATTATCAGTCACAGTATTTTTTGTTGGAGGGTTATTTTTGGAATGACTATAACAGCCTGAATTACTGAACGTAATAAAGGAAATGGCAAATAACATAAAAGCATGAAAGGCAATCCTTTTAATCATCGGTACAATAGGGCCACACACTATCTTAGAATGCTCAAAGTTATGAATTATTGTAAGATAACCATCAATAATCCGGTAACTGTTAAAATTTATCTGAAAAAAACTGTACAACCGCCTTCATCAGACTGTTGTTTAGACAATACACCATTAAAAAGGGTTGTATTCTGCTTAGAATACAATTTGGTTGGTAATGGCATAATACTGATAGGTACCGAATTCAGGACGGTAAACAATAGCCTTTGACTGAATCAGATTTCCGGATTCATCATATTCACGTTCAACCCGGCTCAGCAGATCTTCATTCTCATCATATTCCTCCTGCATCAGTTGCCTGCCCTCATCATCGAGTAAAATGTTGTAAAACACCGTTCCTGAAGGTGAATTTTCGATCATTTTTATGGTTTTTGCTTCTATATCCTCTTCGATGGTGGTTTCTTCCACAATCTCACCATCCTCATCAATTTTAACTGTGGTAATACGCTTGTTATGATCATTATACGTATTTACAACCTTTAGGTATCCCTCCGGATTGCTGGTTTCATGTACGGTTTCATTGCCATTGTCATCAAAACTGTATTTATTTGTACTTACAATTTCTCCGGTGCCGTCTTTTATTTCTTCAAGTATCAGTTTATTCCCTGAATAAGCATAGCGTGTAATTTCCTCAACTTCACCTTCTTCATCAATAACCTTTTTTGAAATCAGTTGATTGCTGCTATCGTATTCATATTCAATAACATCTTGTGAGCCATCAGTATAAATTTTAAAATGCTTTTCAGCATTCCCGGCTTCATTGTAAAAAAACTCAAGCTTTTCGGTCGATTGCTCCTGCTCGTCCTGATGCTCCCGGGTCAACAGTTTTCCGGCCTCATTATAGGTATTTGTCACGATTGACTCAACCATGCCATCGGCACCAAATCTTATTTCATGAATAATCTGTCCGGCATCATTAAAAGTGGTTTCGGTAAGAATCCTTTGTGCTGAAATTGCATCATTTTCAAAAGTATCATCTTTATAAATAGTCTGATTTACAATGATTTTTTTGGGTTTTGCTGACATAATCAATAATGTTTAATTTGCTAGTAAATGCGATTTAAGCAATGCGGATATTTAATAATTATTACCGCTTGCCTGAAATCGGAATGCAATTTTACAAATTAAAAGCATCAAATGATTCATATTGTATACTTTTGTGCTGTTATAGCTGTTCCTGAAAGCTAATACAAACCTATAAACCAATGAAAAAGCTATTTTTTGCATTTACCATGATGAGTGCTTTTGTAATGCTCTTTTCCTGTACAGGGAAGAAATTTAATTATCCTGAAAGCAGGAAAACAGACCAGACCGATGATTATTTCGGTACAAAGGTTGCCGATCCTTACCGATGGCTCGAGAATGATACCTCAGCCGAAACCGCCAAATGGGTGACTGCCCAGAACGCCTTAACCATGAAATATCTTGGTGATATTCCATTCAGGGATGACCTTAAGCAAATGCTAACCAAAATCTGGGACTATCCAAAATTCGGCGTGCCCTTCAGCAAGAAAGGCAATTATTTCTATTTTAAGAATGACGGCATGCAGAACCAGAGCGTATTATATGTACAGAAAGGGCTCAATGCAGAACCAAAAGTTCTGTTAGACCCCAATAAACTGTCAGAAGATGGTACTGTAGCTCTGGGGGATATGTCAGTATCAAATGATGGTAAATATCTGGCGTACAACACTTCTACCGCCGGATCAGACTGGAGTGAGATCTTTGTTATTGAAATTGAATCGGGTAAAATGCTGGCCGATCACATAAAATGGGTTAAGTTTTCATCCATGGCATGGAAGGGTAACGGATTTTACTACAGTCGTTATGATGCTCCGGCTCCGGGGAAGGAACTTTCAAAAAAGAATGAATATCAAAAGGTATATTACCACATTCTGGGTGAAAATCCTGAAAAAGACGCAATTGTATGGGAAGATCAGAAAAACCCACTTCGCACTTTCGGCGCTCAGGTTACTGAAGATGAACGTTTTTTGATCATTAGCGAAAGCGAATCAACCTACGGCAACATTTTACATTTAAAAGATATTCAGAACCCGGGTGGCGCCTATGTGCAAATTGGAGATAATTTTGATTTTGAATACGGTATAATCGACAATGTTGGAGAAAAGCTTTATGTAATCACCAATCATATGTCGCCACGAAAGAAACTCGTGGTTGTTGACCCTAAGAATCCACAACCCGAAAACTGGCAAACCCTGATTGCTGAAAAGGATCAGGTGCTCGAAGGTGTGTATCTTGTAGGTGATAAGCTTATCTCACAATATATGCAGGATGCCTGCCATCACGCATATATTTCTGACCTCAACGGAAAGCAGGTTGCCGAACTTGCTTTGCCCGGTCCGGGTACATTGGGTGGTTTCAGTTGTGAAAAAGGCACCACTGAAGCGTTTTATGCATATACTTCATTCACTTATCCGAATACTATTTTTAAATATGATGTGGTAGCCAATCGTTCCGAAATATTCAGAAAACCGGGAATTGAATTCAATCCGGATGAGTATGAAACACAGCAGGTATTCTACACAAGTAAAGACGGGACAAAGATTCCGATGTTTATCGTTCATAAAAAAGGTCTGAAGATGGACGGCAGCAACCCCACATTGCTCTACGGGTACGGAGGTTTTAATGTCAGCCTCACACCATCATTCAGTATCAGCCGGCTTGCATTTCTGCAAAACGGAGGTGTTTATGTGCTGGCCAATATTCGCGGAGGTGGCGAATATGGTGAAGAATGGCACAAAGCCGGTACAAAAATGCTGAAACAGAATGTGTTTGATGATTTTATTGCCGCTGCCGAATACCTAATCAGTACAAAGGTAACTTCTTCAAAACATCTGGCAGTGAATGGCGGATCAAATGGCGGGTTGCTGATTGGTGCTGTGCTTAACCAGCGTCCTGATCTTTTCGCTGCTGCCATTCCCGATGTTGGCGTAATGGATATGCTCAGGTATCATAAATTCACTATTGGATGGGCCTGGGCCAGCGATTACGGTACTTCAGAAGAAAGCGAAGAAATGTTTAAGTATCTGATGAGCTATTCACCCTTGCACAATATAAAGCCCGGTACTGTTTATCCACCTGTTTTAATAAAAACTGCCGATCATGATGACCGTGTGGTACCCGCACATTCATTTAAATATGCAGCAACCATGCAGGAAAACCAGGCCGGAAGTGCACCTGTGTTGATCAGAATTGATGAAAAAGCAGGTCATGGGGCCGGAAAGCCAACTGCAAAAATCATTGAAGAAGCTGCTGATTTCTGGGCATTTGTAATGTACAATACAGGAATGAAGCCTTCTTTTGGCAAATAATCATTTGAGCAGAAAATTACTATTGCCACCAAAACTAAAAAGCAGTGAATTGCTTTATACAGGTTTTGGTGGCAAATTTTAAATCATGAAACACATATTTTCCCTTACAGTAATCCTGTTTTGTGCAGCACAACTCACGGCGCAAACTTACAATCCGTTTATCCAGCAAAAGACCGATGAGGTGAATTGCGATTCGGTTACATCCTTGCTGCGCAAATTTGAATCCTTTGGAAAAAAAACACCCGGAACAGCGGCACTTACACTTACAAGTAACTGGATTAAATCATATTATGAACGGCTTGGTTACACTGACATCCGCCGCGACAGCTTTGAATACATGAATAATTCACTGTGCAACATCGTTATTACCAAAAAAGGAAAACTTTATCCGGAAACCTACCTGATTGTTGACGCACATTACGACACACACAACGGAACCGGCACCAACGACAATGGTTCCGGAACGGCCATATTAATGGAAATGGCCCGTTTACTGCACAGCACAGAAACCAACTTTTCAGTAAAGTTCATTCATTTCAGCGCTGAAGAAGAGGGATTGATAGGTTCTGAACATTATGTAACCTCTGTGGCCAACCCTTCAGGAATGGATATAAAACTGGTATTTAATATTGATGAGGTTGGAGGGGTTAAAGGTTTGATAAACAATACAATTACCTGCGAACGTGATGAATCACCACCACAGGCTAACAATGAAGCATCATGGGCCTTTACCGATACGCTGGCCGCCCTCACCGAAATGTACACCACGCTGAATACCGAAATCAGCTATGCTTATGGTTCCGATTACGTTCCTTTCCAGCAAAACGGATATGTAATTACGGGATTTTATGAAACCAATGAATCGCCTTATGTGCATTCTGCCTCAGATCTGTTGACCAACCTTGATACAAATTATGTATACAGGCTGGCGGGTGCTTCGCTGGCAGCAACTTTATATTTTGCTGAAGCTTATGATATTGGTTCAGGAATAGAACCTGTGGATGTTGTGAAAGATAATGTTCAGGTAAGTCCGAATCCTTGTCAAAACAGCACCTCAGTTCATGCTTTGCCCGGTTCAGCCGTATCAATTTATGCACATGATGGACAGAAAGTATACGAAGGTTGTATCCCTTCCTGTGGTGAACTTAAAATAAATACTTCCTTGCTGGCGGCCGGTTTTTATACCCTTTGCACGCAACATAACGATCTCCGGGGCCGAACCAGTATTAAACTGGTCAAAAACTGACATTAGATTATCTCAGAAGGTTCTTCATCTGCACCCATCGGGGTTTCAACACCCTTCGACTTGCTCAGGGCAGGTGCTCAACCACCTCAGGCGATTCATTCGCACATTTGCATATCCTCAAATTGCAAGGTTCTTCATCTGCATATCTGCACATTTGCACATCCTCAAATTGCTAGGTTCTTCATCTGCATATCTGCACATTTGCACATCCTCAAATTGCTAGGTTCTTCATCTGCACCCTTCGGGGGTTCGGCAGGCTCAACCACCTCAGGCGGTGTATTCACACATTTGCATATCCTCACATTGTACAAATCCTTCATCTTCAAATCTGCACATTTCCATATCCTCACATTGCAAGGTTCTTCATCTGCATATCTGCACATTTACATATCCTCACATTGTAAGGTTCT
>CAZKCK010000008.1:39409-49488 GCA_964550695.1 uncultured Bacteroidales bacterium
AAGGTTCTTCATCTGCATATCTGCACATTTACATATCCTCACATTGTAAGGTTCTTCACCCCCGGCCTTATGATCTGAACATGAAAATATGATATCCGGCCGGTGTTTCCAAAATGGCATCCTCTGCGCCTGTTTTACAGGTCCCTAATTCATGTGCAATAGGGATTTCGAGCGATTTTACGATTTTAATCCGGTCTTTCATGTCATCCTCAAAATATGTAATGGCCGGTGAACGGAAAGGATGTGGAACGGTATTTTTCCGGTAAAACCCGATTTTAAAAAAATCATCAGCCATGGTAACCCAATTACCATCCTTTTCCCCGTAAATGGCTTCAAAACCCAATTTTTCCCAATAGGCTATTGTAGCTTCATGATCAATGGTTTGCACACTGATTTCAAAAAAAGTACCGCCAAGTGATATGGGCTGCCCTTCAAGATTGGGAATGGCTATTGAAGGTATTTCGAGCAATGTAATGGTTGTTCCTGAGGGCCCCGTCAGCATCGGAAACCGGTATCCGCTGTTCTCAATAAACGAAATCCCCAGAGAGGTTATCGACTCTTTCATTTTATCAAGATCATTCCCGGCAAAAATAATTCCGGTGTGTATGAACCCTTTAGGACCGATACTCAACCTGAGCAGGCCATCTGTCAAACATTGCGTTTCAGAAAAAATCGATTCAATTGGCTCGAACCCAAAATCATTAAAAAAATCAACTTCTTTCGCAATGTCTTCTACTTCAAGATGAAAGAATACAGAATGGAAGGTTTTGCGCTTCATAGTATGGGAGTTATTTGAGGTGATACTTGTTCTTCAGTTTCAGGATTCGAAGATAAGAATTTGTTACAACTGACAATGGTATCTGACCGCTGTTTACTAACTTTTTTATGCAGGTTATTGCTTTAGAGGCAATTAAAGGATCAAAAGTTTTGATATTATTTGAAAAAACCAGAATGTCAACACCCGCTAGCAGGGCATGTTTAACCGCTGTTTCAAAAGTAAAATTGTCAGTTATTGCACCCATCATCATGTCATCTGATATTACAACACCTTTCCATTCAAGTTGTTGACGCAATAAACCCTGTACAGTTTTTGTTGAAAGCGATGCCGGCCATATACTGTCAATATGTGCATTAAACACATGGGCCGTCATAATTGCATCACACATGCTGGAGTTCAACAGTATTTTATAAGGTTTAAGTTCTGATTCATTCCAGGTGTCGGTTATATCAGTAAAACCAAGATGAGAGTCGGATTTTGCACTGCCATGCCCCGGAAAATGTTTGTAAACGCTGATTATTCCGGCGTTCGACTGAGCTCTGTATACATACGATGCCTCACTGGCTGCAACTATCGGATTTGCTGAATAACTTCTTTTTATTCTGCCAATTACAGGGCAATCCGGATTGATATTCAAATCAAGTACAGGTGCAAAATTCATGTTGATTCCTGTGCTTTTTAGCGTGAGAGCCGTAAGTTTTGCATAATGAGCCGAGGTGTCAGCATTCATCAGGGTTCCGAGATATTGCGCCGGTACTGTTCGCGGAAAACCATACCTGGTTTTAAGCCTGTTTACCATGCCACCTTCCTGATCTATTGCAATAAAAAGGGGAATTGTTGCCATGGATTGCAAATCAGAAGTCAGTTTGCTGAGTTGTTCAGACGATTCGATATTTCTGGGTCTAGATGCAGATGGATTATCATATTCAAACAAGATAACCCCGCCAATCCCGTTTTTACGGATATCAGCAGCTATCAGGCTGGTATCGCTTACCGTTGTCCCCCTGAATCCAATCATGACCATTTGTGCAGCCATTTTGCCTAGCGAATCTTCCTGACCATAAGCCAATGTTGATGAAATGAATGCGGGGAGGCACAAAATTGCAACTCTGATTCTACTCTTTAAAAAATTCACTAAGGTCATATCCCTGATTTATAATTGATTGCTTGTGTTCTTTGTAGAACATCATGAGTTTTTCAGTACTGATGATATGTGTAATTCCATAGTTCACTTCTTTCTTTAAACTTACATAAATATCATCTTCATAAGGCAGATTGGGGTTGTAAACTATTTCATGTCTTTCTTTTGCTGGTTTCAGGTAGTATTCATAATTGGCCGAAGCCGAACGGCCCAAACCAACAATTTCGAAGTTAGGAACCCCATCTTTGATTGCAAGAATGAGCCCTCCGCTGAAACCGGTATTGAACACCGCATCAATTATAAACGATCCTTTCCCGTCAAAGTCGGGGCTGCTCACGATACCCTTTGTAATCATTTGCTGACCAAGTGGATAGCCGATTGCATACACAAAACTTCCCCATTCCAGGTTTTTTGATTGCCCGAGAGGATAAGCCATAGTTTTCATTTCAGGATCCATTTTGGTAATTTTTGCTCCGATCAGCGCAATGTCAGATTCAGAATCCTTGGCAATGATTCCGAAATCGGTCTGTACCGAAAAATCCCTCACAATGTTATGCTGGCTTTTCTTTACCGAAAGGCTGTAAATATACCGCTCACTCCCGGGCGCAATCAGATCGAAAAATGAAATTATAGTATCAGGATAATCAAGTATATGCTGACACGTTAAAAGAACAGCCTGATTTTCATTATATTGTATTAACGTAGCGGTACCTGCCTGTGCTTCATGTGTTTTATTCACCTGTATGGCGAGTATTGCCGGGTTTTGCGTCTTGAGTTTTGCTGACGTCATTTTTGCATTTTCCGAAAATATAAATACCTCATATTCAGTATAACAATTCAGCTTCTTCACGGTCCGGGCAATGCCAGCCAATTGTTCTGAGCATGCTTTGTACGGGAATTCGCTGTCATAACGTCCATCACTCAGTGTGGGATATACCGTTTTGATGGTTTGGCGTGTACAGGCAATAGCAAGAATCATCACTACCAAAAACAATAATCCCGTTTTGGAAGGCATCATGATGAATTGGGTTTTATGGATATTCATTCTTTTCATATTGACTTGTACTTACAAAGTTAATAAACAATTAAAGTCTTATACAAAACTATATAACTTCAAGCAACTCAAGACTCTGAATATACAACAAATAGGCTTTAACCTGCGTATAGCCCATGTTTATGGTTTCTGATTTATACCGGCGAAGCTGAACCTCATGCTCCGGAAGCTTGCTGCCGGTTTTATAGTCAAGAATTAAAGCCTGCCCCTGATTGATCACAACACGGTCGGGTCTGAGAATTTTGCCATCTGCTGTCAGAATTTCGCGTTCCGACATCACAACCGATTTGTCATTAAAGAAAGGCTCAATGGCCGGAATCCTGAAAATATTCAGAATGATATCCCGGATATAATCTTTTTCAGAGAGATCTATCAAATTGTAATTCACATAATTATTTAATTTATCCGTCACTTCGTCAGCACTTTTGATTTCTGAAAGCAACTGGTGCACAATTTTACCGAACCTGCGTTCCTGATCGGGGTCCTCTACTTCCCACCATTCAGGAGCCATCCGGCTGATGTTTATCCTGTCTTCCCAGGGATTGCTGATAAAGGATTTTTCTTCATGAACCTCTGCGGATGTTTGTATATGTTTGATTGCTTGTATTTCAGGCAATTGATCCGGAAACGAAAATGATCCGCTCTCAGGCTTCCAGTCGAACCCATTGTGAAGCGTATCAGCTATTAACGACTGAATACTTTCAGAATCAGGTTTTGCCGGCAACTCCCTGCACAAAACATACAAACGCTCTTCAGCTCTGGTAAAGGCCACATAAAGTACATTTGTATTGTCGAGCATAATTCTGTGCTTTTCAGCCAAATAAATGCCACTCACTGCCGTTTGCTCAAGTTCCTTGTTCATATTCACCAATGCAACGGGCAGGTCGTTTAAACCAAACCCCTCGGTATCAACCCAAAGTGAGTTCCTATTCGATCCCGAATCCTGCACAAAAGGATAAATCACAATTCTGAATGCCAGTCCTTTCGACTTGTGAATGGTCATTATTCTGATCGCGTCAGTTCCTTCGGGTATTACAACCGAAAGTTTATCGCGTTTGCCCTCCCAGTAATCAAGAAATTGTGTGATATTTCCCCTGAAACGTGCCTGATACTGATATACATAATCCAGAAAAAACCGAAGATAGATGTCAGTCTTTTCAATAAATGATGATCTTGTAATGATCTCTTCACAAATTGAATATAAATTTTTCTGGTTTAACCGGGCCAGCGTTGTGTTTAAATATTTTGACAGAAAAAATCCGGCACTCAGATCTTTGGTGAGAACAACCGGGTCAGTTGACTGAAGAAAGTTTCTTTCAGCAAAAAGTATGGCAGAAGCTATTGCTGACTTGTTCTGCTGATCTGCAAGCAACCTGAGTACATCGGTCATATAGTTTACGGTGGCCGAGGACTGTAACAGCAATGATTCAGTAGATATAACCGGAATACCTTCATTTATCAGGAAATTGGCCACAAGTGAAGCATTTTTATTATCCCTGGTCAGGATGGCAATATCACTGAGTGAATAGCCTGTTTGCCGGAGATCATTGATGATACCGAGCACTTTGCCGGGATGTGTTTCAGGATCGCAGAAATCAACATTTACATACCCATTGGCCTTATTTTCGGGTACCTTTTGGGGCGGATCGGCATAAATACCCATCGTTTCACTACTCAGGTTTGCATCGGCAAAATACCTGAAAAACCGGTTATTAAACGAGATAATCTCTTTAGCTGACCTGAAATTGTGCTCCAGATTTTTAATGTCCGTGTTTGCCCTGAGCAGGTTCTCAGCATCCTGAAAGGCAATCCCTTCCGGCTTATTAAATATATCTGGCAAGGCCTGAAACAATTCCACATCACTGTTTCGCCACCTGTAGATGGATTGTTTGCCATCTCCCACAATCATACTTTGGGTTTCATCATAATTTTCGAGACCGGCAAGCGCATTCGACAGCAAAGGGACCAGATTATGCCATTGAACCACTGATGTATCCTGAAATTCATCAAGCAGAAAATGATGAAACTTTTCACCCAGCCGTGCATAA
The DNA here is from genome assembly GCA_964550695.1 of uncultured Bacteroidales bacterium. Lineage (GTDB taxonomy): Bacteria > Bacteroidota > Bacteroidia > Bacteroidales > TTA-H9 > CAZKCK01. The sequence continues at coordinate 44,431 of CAZKCK010000008.1, forward strand.
ATAAACGGGACAGGTTCTGAAAGCACCACTTCCCTGATTCTGCGGTTAAATTCGGAGATGTGCACAATGCCTTTTTGTACTTTCACATCCTGAACAGCTTTGTCGGTTACAGCCAGCAGCGACAGTGTATGAAGATTTTGTGTAAGATGCTTCAACAACAGATACCTGTCAGTTTTTTCGCTGATTCTCAAAAAAGCAGTAGCCAGAACGGATTTTATACTTTCAACATCGCCTTTTACTCCAGTATCAGCTTTTTGCGCACACCACCTGTCGTCGTCAATGGCTTTTTGCAATCGGTCGGTAGGAATGATTTTGCTATAATTCCCTGATGAAATGCGCTTTATAAATGAACCGGCTCCACCCTGATTGGCATAAATAAACGAATTTTCATCCAGCCCGTTACGGGTAATTTCGTTCCAGGCTTCGGTGGCCACAGACTTTATCTGGTTTTCGAGTATCCTGAAATCAGTTTTTATCTTGCTGCATATTTCACGTACCTGCAAGGGCGTCAGCTTGTCGAGTTTTTCAAGATATGCGCGGCTTTTTTCGTCAAACGATTTTCCTGCAGCCTCTTCCAGTTTATTCCTGATATTCCAGCCTGCCTCATCATCAAGCAGTTCAAATACAACATCCTGCAGAATCTTCGTCACAATACTGTCAGTACCTGTCTGACTGAGAATATTGTCGACGGCAGTTCTGATAATCGGGTTTTTCTCAAGTTCAGTATCAAAGTCATGCGGCAGATGCATATCAAAGGCAAACGACCTGACCACCCTTTGCATAAAACTGTCGATGGTGCCAACCGCAAATTCTGAATAGTTGTGAAGGATAAGCTTCAGCGCCTTTGCAGCATTGGCCCGGATGGCTTTCTCGTCGGTCGCCGGAGCCATTTCGTCAAGCAGTAAAGGAAGAAGCGATTTATTGGCAACTGAATCAGGATCAATTGGTTTTGCTGATAATTGCCTCAGGTATTGTATTATACGTTCTTTCATTTCACCGGCAGCCTTGTTGGTGAAGGTAAGCGCAAGAATATGTCTGAATTCAAACGGATTGCGCAGCACAATCATTAAGTATGATTTTACAAGCGTAAAGGTTTTTCCTGAACCAGCCGATGATCTGTAAACGGTAAGCGACATTTGTTAAAATTATCAGCTAAAGGTATAAAGTTTTAGCGGATAAACGGGGCCGGCATTAATGTTTATTTTTGCAGAAACAATCTGCTGATGACTTCTCAGACCGAAGCCTTATTTTTTTACGGAGCACTCTGCGCTGCTGTGCTTATAACCCGAATCCCGCATGTTGGCAAATTCTTCAGGGTAATCAACACCATGTTCCATGAAACAGGGCATGCACTGGCTGCCATTGCCACAAGCGGCAGTGTGCTTAAAGTTGAGCTGTTCAGCGATTTGTCAGGGCTTGCCAAAACTACTTCAGGAGGTTGGTTTTCAAGGCTTTTTGTTTCATTGGCCGGCTATATGTTTGCTTCAGCAATCGCCTGGCTGTTCTTTTTTTTAATGAATGCCGGACTGAATGCCATAGCATTATGGATTATGCTCGGAACAGGTATCCTGAACCTGATATTTTTTGTACGCAACAGCTATGGGATTTTCTGGTTGTTATGCTTTTCGACCCTGACCGGGGTTACAATATATTATAACAATGAGTTGGCTCAAAAACTGTATGTTACTGCATTTTCAATGCTTTTGCTCGGTGACTCCGTAATAAGCGCATTTGAGTTGTTTATTATTGCTTTACGCAAACCAAAAGAGGCCGGCGACGCCCGTAACCTGAAAGAAGTCACCAAACTGCCAACAATCTTATGGGCTTTGTTGTTTGTATGTTTCTCGGTATTCGTTTTATGGGATATCGTTATCCGCTTTTTCCCTTCCTTAAGCCTGATTTATAAATGATCCAGTTTATTATTGTACTGCTGATTGTATCCGGAGCCATTGCCATAGCACTTTACAGAATATACCGTTCGGTAAGTGCGCCTGATGCAGCATGCAATTCATGTGCTTCAAAAGGGTGTGATGGATGTGGTGTGGCTGACCTGAAAAAGGAAATTGAAGCTAAAAAAATTGAAAGAAATAAGAAATTATGAACAATTGTTGCCCTGTTTGATTTGATTTGTTTACTTTTGGTATGCTGATAAATGCATATCCGTTAATCCTGAAAAAAATTAACAGATTTGTAAAATTGTGAAGGATTTTAATAAGTTGTAAGATGATTGACAAGGTAACTTTTAAAGGGATGTATGATAACTTTGACAAGGAAGTTATTGTCGAAATTATTGATATATTTATCTCTGAATATCCTGAACGTATGGTATCCATTCAGGAGGCCATTCAACTGAATGACCTGGATAATCTGTACAAAAGATGCCACAGCCTGAAAGGAGTCATTGCAAATTTTTATGACGAAGATGCCCGCATACTTGCGTTTGCCCTTGAGCAAAAAGGAAAAAACCAAGATTCTTCAGGATTGGCAGAACTTTTTGAACAGTTGAAGGCTGCTGCTGAAAAATTACTTGTTGAGTTAAAGGCAATCAGGGCTGACTACCTTTGATACTGTCAGCTAAATTAAAATACCGTTATTTTTTTGCATCAATCCGGTTCAAACCCTCAACAGCTTTATCAAAATTGGGTTTTAAGGTAAGCACCATTTTATAATCCGTTTTAGCCTCCTCTGTATTTCTGATCATTTCATTGCAGTAGCCCCTGTTCATATAGGCTTCAGCATATCTGGCATCTTCTGAAATTGCCTGATTGAAATACGTTAGGGCCTTTTCAAAATCCAGTTTTTCAGCCATAAAAATATAACCAAGGTTAAACATGGCTTCCTTGTAATGGGGGTTGGTGGTCAGTATTTCCTCGTACGTCAGTATTGCCTTGTCAATTTGTTTGTTATCCTGATAAAACATAGCCAGCAGATAACGGGCGGGAGCATAAGTTGGCTTTATAATGATGGCTCTTTTAAAATATCCTTCAGCCAGTTTTGGTTGCTTTTTGCTGTAGAGAAGAGCCAGCCTGATGTATGCATCAAAATAATTCTGATCAAATTCAGTGGCTTTTATAAAATTCCGCAAGGCCTTCAGGGTATCTCCCTTTTCCATAAATGAAAAGGCTGCCAGATAATACGCTTTGGGATTTCCGGGTTTCTCCTTTAATGCCTCTTCGGCAAGCATCAGGGTTTGATCATAGTTTTTAAATACCAGATGATATTTGGCCAGTTGCAAGAGGGCATCGTTATGTTTTGGATTGATTTTTAATGCCTTCAGATAAGCATTTTCAGCATTCGAAAATTTTGCCAGCCCCAGATAAACATCGCCAAGCGTCACAAAATAGTCAGGATTCAGCGTATCGTGGTCAAGGGCTATCCCAATATCAGTCAGGGCTCCCGGAAAACGATTATTTTCAGCAAGCCATTTCGCCCTTTCATAATGGTATTTCGGGTTATTTGCATCTCCTGCAATTTTCTCGTTGATCTGCCGCAAAGCCACAGGAATGGTATCTGACTGGCCATTGTTGCCTTTGTTACTGCCTGAGTTACATGAAATCAGTATGCTGGCCGTGAATGCCAGAATTATAAAGCGGAATATTCCTGAATGGTGTTTCATCTATTGCGATTTGTTGGCTGCAAAATTACGGCTTATTCATCAATTTCTGTCATAGGGTCTTTCAGGTTGTGTTTATGTTAATGGCAAAGGGTGAAAGGGTACAAGGTGAATGGTAAAGGGTAAAAGGTAAAAGGTGGAGGATGAAAGGTGAAACCGGTGGCTGAGCCTGTCGAAGCCAAAGGTGAATGGTAAAGGGTAAAAGGTAAAAGGTGGAGGGTGAATGGACTTACTACCTGTTGCCTATTGCCTGTTGCCTGTTGCCTATTGCCTATTGCCTATTCTCCCATTAAAAAATTATTAATTCAAAATTCCTCTGTGGTTCTCTGTGAAACCTCTGTGGAACTCTGTGTTACCAATTCTTCAAACAGACTTCTTTAGCCACAAAAGCTCCAAAGCACCAAAGTTCACCAAAAATCAAATAACAAATAGCAAATAACAAATAGCAAATAGCAAATAACAAAAATCAACTAAAGCAGGATTATTTATAATGGTGGGCCAATTCAAAATTAAAAATTATTAATTAAAATTTCCTTTCTGCCCATAGCAAATTGCCTCAAACAAACGATAGCCGAAATTGTATTATTTTTGCAAAAAACCAGCGCAATGAACTCAAATTTGTACAGAATTACCATTAACCCTGAGATATGCCATGGAAAGCCCTGCATAAGAGGAATGAGGTATCCGGTGGGGAATATGATTGAACTCCTGGCTTCAGGTATGTCAATCGAAGAACTTCTCCTGGATTATCCGGATCTGGAACGTGAAGATTTTCTGGCATGTCTGGAATATGCAGCAAAATTAACCGAAGTGAACAGCATACTGAAAACTGCTTCATGAAATTTCTGGTCGATGCCCAATTGCCCAAAACTTTATCAGATTTTCTAGAGTGGAAGGGACATGATTCAGTACACTCTTCTGAATTACCCATGAAGAACAGTACATCTGACAAGGATTTATTAATACAGTCAAAAACAACAAACCGCATTATAGTTACAAAGGACAACGATTTTCTCGAGTCATACCTGGTAAATTCAGAACCAGAAAAGCCTATCCTGATAAAAACAGGAAATATCCCCAATAATGCGTTATTACAAATTTTCAGCAGAAATTACGAAACAATTATTGAATTAATAACAAGAAGCAACCTGATAGAAATCAATGTGGCAAATATTATTGAACATAAATAGGGAGGCAATAATTCAAAATTCCTCTGTGGTTCTCTTTGAAACCTCTGTGGAACTCTGTGTTACCAATTCTTCAAACAGACTTCTTTAGCCACAAAAGCTCCAAAGCACCAAAGTTCACCAAAAATCAAATAACAAATAGCAAATAACAAATAGCAAATAGCAAATAGCAACTTATGAAGGATGTTTAGTAAAGGTTGGCTAATTCATAATTAAAAATTATTAATTCAAAATTCTCACTTTGTAACTGTTCTTCAA
>CAZKCK010000009.1:0-34294 GCA_964550695.1 uncultured Bacteroidales bacterium
TATTTTGCCGTCCGGATGTGGTTTTCAAATATTTACAATTTACAATTACCAATTTGCAATGTCCTTCAAAACCATTCACCCTTCATCTTTCACCTTTCATCTTTCATCTTTCACCTTTCACCTTTCACCTTTCACCCTTATTAAAACAAACTCAATTGCTTATCGGCTTTTTCAAACTCCAGCAGCCATTGCTTGCGCCAGAGTTCGCCGCCGTATCCCGTCAGGCTTCCATCAGAACCAATGACCCTGTGGCAGGGGATGATGATATTGATGGTGTTTTTGCCGTTGGCTGATGCTGCTGCACGTATAGCCGCCTGATTCCCGAGCTTTTGCGAAAGCCCGGCATACGAAATGGTTTTGCCGAAAGGTATTTTTGCCAATTCCTGCCAAACGGATTTCTGGAAGTCGGTGCCCTTAAAAGAAAGTTTTACTTCAAAGTGCTGCCTTTTCCCGTCAAAATATTCCAAAAGCTGATCCCTGCACTTTTTTACATGTGCATTCATTTCTTGAGGTTGTGCTTCGCTGAGCTTTGACACGCCCGACTTGTTCTCAAACAACACCGAAGTAATGCCGGTATCATCACCTGAAATTTCAATCAGGCCAAGTGGAGTGTCAAGGTACGACCTGCATGCCATGCTCATCAGGGCTGGTTGCTTATTTCAACACCCCTTGACTTTATAGCAGAGGTTTTGTTTTTGTCATCATAGGCCGTAAGCTTTACCAGATAGGTATTGATGTGACCAATGGCCGGAATGGGGTAAGTATGTACCGGATTTTTTTCGGTGCTGGTATTGTAATCGCCAAAGTCCCAGGCATAGCGGTCAGCATTCTCCGTGCCATTGTTAAAGGTAACCCGCGCCAGGTTTCCCGTATATTCAATGGTATAATCAAACGAAACCAGGGGTGTAAAAATGTTTGGATCAGCAGGCGTATCATCACTTTTGGCACAGCCGGTCAGGATGCTTATAGCGGCAATGGCAAAGAGTCCAAGAATGAAAAATTTTATTTTTAACATAGCAAACGTGTATTTTTTCATCTGCAAAGTTAGTTCAAGCGTATCAGCCCGCAATGCCCATAAATGCAAAAATCAGCTTTATATAAAATGCTTACCTTTGGAGCCGAAACTCAATTCTGTGGACGATATCCTAACACATTTAAATGAAGCTCAACGTCAGGCAGTTGAAGCCATTGAGGGGCCTGTGATGGTCATTGCCGGAGCCGGCTCCGGCAAAACCCGTGTACTCACTTACAGGGTTGCCCACCTGATCAGGCAAGGCGTTGACCCTTTTCAGATACTGGCGCTTACCTTTACCAACAAGGCCGCACGCGAAATGAAGGAACGTATTGTAAAGCTGGTTGGTGGTCACGAGGCCGGAAATGTATGGATGGGTACATTCCATTCAATTTTTGCACGTATACTGCGCGTTGAGGGAATCAGGCTCGGTTATCCATCCAATTTCACCATTTATGATACCGATGATTCCAAACGTCTGTTGAAATCGATTGTGAACGAATCAGGACTGGAACCCAAAATATATACGGCCGGATTTGTGCTGGGCCGCATTTCAAATGCCAAATCCAGTCTGGTTTCGGCTGCCGAATACAATGCCAATCCCGAAATACTGTATGCCGATAAAGCCATGAACAGGCCGGAGATAGGCCGGTTGTACAGCTTGTATCAGAGCCGGCTGTTTAAATCGCAGGCCATGGATTTTGATGATCTCCTGTTTAACATGAATGTAATCCTGCGCGATTTCCCCGAAGTGTTGTTTAAATACCAGACCCGGTTCAGGTACATCATGGTTGATGAGTACCAGGATACCAATTTTGCCCAGTACCTGATCCTGAAACGGCTGGCATCCAAGTTTGAGAATATCTGCGTGGTGGGTGATGATGCCCAGAGCATCTACGGCTTCCGTGGAGCAAATATCCAGAACATTCTGAATTTTAAGACGGATTATCCGGATTACATTTTACATAAACTTGAACAAAATTACAGATCAACCCAACACATTGTAAACGCCGCCAATTCACTGATTGCACATAACAAGGAGCAAATTCAGAAAAAGGTATGGACTGAGAATGAAGACGGTGATAAAATAAAGATCATCAGGGCGGCTTCTGATAACGAGGAAGGAGCCCTGGTGGCGAGTGCCATCTTTGAAACCAAGATGAACAATCAGCTCCGGAATGATGCTTTTGCCGTGTTGTACCGTACCAACGCCCAGAGCCGTGCCATTGAGGAAGGATTGCGCAGGGCCAACATCCCGTACCGCGTTTTTGGCGGGCTTTCATTTTATAAACGCAAGGAAATTAAAGATATCCTTGCCTATTTCAGGCTTATCGTAAACCACAGCGATGAAGACGCCCTGAGGCGTATCATTAATTATCCAACGCGTGGAATAGGTGAAACAACTGTTGAAAAGGCCATTGTAAAAGCCAGTGAAGAAGGCAAAACACTGTGGGAGATTTTTGAAGCACCCGAAAATTATAACCTTGGGCTCCGTTCGAATGTGATCGAAAAAATTTCAGCCTTCATTTACATGATCAAGAGTTTTTCGGTTCAGCTCAAAAGCCGGAATGCCCATGATCTGGCACGTCAGATAACCGGTGCCAGCGGTCTGCTGAAAGAACTTGAAGAAGACAAAACCCCTGAGGGAATTGCCCGCATCGATAACATAGAGGAACTGCTGAATGCCATCAGCGATTTTACAGAGAGTGATGAGGTAATCCCGGGACTGGATGAAGACAATACTTCTATCCGTACACTCGATATGTTTATGCAGGATATTGCCCTGATTACCGATGCCGATCAGGATGAAGAAGATACCGACAGGGTTACGCTCATGACCATTCACTCCGCCAAAGGGCTGGAATTCCCTTATGTTTTTGCGGTGGGAATGGAAGAAAATCTCTTTCCGAATATTCAGGCTTTGGGCAATCGTGCTGATCTTGAAGAAGAACGCCGGCTTTTTTATGTGGCCATAACCAGGGCTGAGAAAAAGCTTTTCCTCTCCTATGCCGAATCACGTTATCTGCATGGCAACCTGAATTTTTGTGAACCCAGCCGTTTTCTTGAAGAAATTGATGAATCATGCATTGAGGTTATCCGCAAAGTTTCGTGGAACAATGCCCCGGTGCCAAAATCACCGGCCTTGCCAAAGGTTAAAACCACGTTTCAAAAACCTGCAATCGCCGAAAAACCGAATCTGAAAAAGATTGATGCAACCGGACCCGTTATGCATAATGCCGGAGCCGAAGAGCTGATCAGCAGGCTGCAAACCGGCATGGAAGTAGAGCATGAGCGCTTTGGAAGAGGGAAGGTAATTGCGATGGAAGGCACAGGTCCCAATAAAAAAGCAACAGTTTTTTTTCAAACTGTGGGGCAAAAGCAACTTTTGCTTAAATTTGCAAAACTCAGAATGCTGGAATAGAACAGCCTCCACAATACCAATCCGGCATACATTTAATCCCTCCGGATTATTTTAATACAATGATTATCAGAAATATCTGAATTTTATTTTTAATGGAATACAATAGCACACGTACAAAACTGATTTTACCGGAATATGGCCGGCATATGCAGAATATGGTCGATTATGTAGTCACCATCGAAGACAGAGACAAACGTTCAACCGCAGCCCGCTACCTGATTTCGGCCATGGCACAGCTTGCACCGGCCCAGAAGGATTTTGCCGATTATAAGCGCAAACTCTGGGATCATCTGCACGTAATGTCCGATTTCAAGCTTGATGTTGATTCCCCATACCCGGCTCCCACACGCGAGGACTTACAGTATAAACCTCAACCGGTAGCCTATAACTACAACCGTATCAGGTACAGGCATCATGGCAAAATCATTCAGGATTTTATCACCAAAGCATCTGAAATGGAAGAAGGCACTGCAAAAGAGAATGTTGCTGTACTTCTGGCCAATCTGCTCAAAAAATCATATCTTACCTGGAACCGCGATTCGGTTCAGGATGAAATCATCGAAAAACAGCTTATTGAACTGTCAGATGGCAAGCTGAGCCTCGGCGATAATAAGTTAAGCAATACCAATGAACTCCTCGGTCCTCCCAAAATATGGAATCCGGGCCCGTCGAACCGGCGCAAGCCAAATAACTATCAGCAGAACAGGCGTAAAAAGCACAAGTAAAATTCACAGCATATGGCTTCGTTCAGAATTGAAGGTGGAAAAAGGCTTTCGGGCGAAATTATTCCTCAGGGTGCAAAAAACGAAGCACTGCAGGTGGTATGTGCTGTATTGCTTACACCTGATGAAGTTGTTATTCACAATATCCCTGATATTCTGGATGTAAACAGGTTGATCGCATTGCTCGGGAATATGGGCGTTGTGATTGAAAACCTTGGCAATGGCAGTTTTTCATTCAAAGCAGCCAACATTGATTTCGATTACCTGCAAACCGTTGATTTTAAACAGAAAGCTTCAGCATTAAGAGGTTCAATTATGTTGATAGGCCCGATGCTGGCGAGATTCAGGCAGGCTTATGCCCCACGGCCCGGGGGTGATAAAATCGGGCGTCGCAGGCTTGATACACATTTTATAGGGTTGAGAAATCTGGGTGCTGAGTTTTTTGAAGATGAAGCACATGGTTTATACAATATTACAGCTCCCAGACTTCAGGGCACATATATGTTGCTTGATGAAGCCTCGGTTACCGGTACTGCCAATGTGGTAATGGCCGCTGTGCTTGCTGCCGGCACCACCACCATTTTTAATGCAGCCTGCGAACCCTATCTGCTTCAGTTGTGCAATATGCTCAACAGCATGGGGGCAAAAATTACAGGCGTTGGTTCAAATCTGCTGACAATTGAAGGTGTTGAGAGCCTGAGCGGATGTACGCATACCTTGCTGCCTGATATGATTGAGGTTGGCAGTTTTATCGGCCTCGCCGCCATGACCCAGTCGGCACTTACCATTAAAAATGTAAGGTACGATATGCTGGGAATGATTCCCGAGGTATTTGCACGCCTGGGAATTGCAATCGAGCGCCGCGGAGAGGATATTTATGTGCCTCAGTTCGATCGATATGAGGCAGTTCCTTTTATGGACGGATCAATACTTACTATTTCTGATGCACCCTGGCCGGGTTTTACCCCTGACCTGATCAGTATTGCACTTGTTGTGGCCATTCAGGCCAAAGGAAGTGTGCTTATTCATCAGAAAATGTTTGAAAGCCGCCTGTTTTTTGTCGATAAACTTATTGATATGGGCGCACAGATCATTCTTTGCGATCCTCACCGGGCCACGGTCATCGGCCTCGACCGGAAATACCGGCTGAAAGGCATCAGAATGAGTTCACCCGATATCAGGGCCGGTGTTGCTTTGCTTATCGCAGCATTGTCAGCTGATGGGGTAAGCATCATTGATAACATCGAGCAAATCGATCGCGGTTACCAGAATATTGATACACGCTTACGCTCAATCGGCGCCTTAATCACACGGGAATAAAACTGTACTTTTTTTTGGTATTGTAAATGCAGAATCAGCTGGTAATTATCGCTCCGGTGTTTCATTTGCAATTACCGGGCAGTAAAAACCGGCATTTTTCAGCAGGTGCTTTTCAAGGTTTCTGCCAAAATGACTGATAAAAATATCAGGGCATACTTTTTGAGAACGGCGCTGCGGCCAAACCGGCTTTTCAATACGTATATATTATAATTCAACATACTGTACCATGTCAGAAAAAGATATGATTAATCAGGATCAAAACGTACCTGAAACCACTGATAAATCACAGAATACTGAGCAACCAAATGTGGTAGATTTATCAGAAGAACATGCTGAAGATGAAGTGAATGATAAGCATGATGCACATGAAAAAAAGAAAAAGAAGAAAGGGTTTTTTGGAGGTTTTAAAGAAGCTGAACCTGAAAAACCCTGCCGCGAAGAAGAGTTACAGGCTGAGATAGATGAATGGAAAGATAAATACCTGCGGTTGTTTTCAGAATTTGATAATTTCAGAAAACGTACATCACGTGAACGTATTGATTTGTTGAAGTCAGCATCAGCCGACCTGATCATCCAACTGATTCCGGTAATTGACGATTTTGAAAGAGCCCTGAAATCACTCGATAAAAATAATGAACTTACAGCGCCTTATCACCATGGTATGGAGTTGATTTATAATAAGTTTTCAGCGCTGCTGGCCAAACAGGGGCTCAAACCGATGGTAACCAAAGATCAGGTTTTTGATACTGATTTCCATGAGGCTCTTACCAACATTCCTGCACCTACCGAAGAAATGAAAGGAAAAGTTGTGGATGAAATTGAAAAGGGGTACCTGCTGAATGAAAAAGTAATTCGTTACGCCAAAGTTGTTGTTGGCAACTAGTACAATATTGAAGTGATTTTTGTCAGCCATACGGCAGGATATGCGCTGTAAACCAATTAAATGAAAGTAATTCTGAAATTATTACCATGACCAAACGTGATTTTTACGAAATTCTGGAAGTATCTAAAAATGCTACTGATGAGGAGATTAAGAAAGCTTACCGGCAAAAGGCTCTGAAGTTCCATCCTGACCGCAATCCGGGTGATAAATCCTCTGAAGATAAGTTTAAGGAAGCTGCGGAAGCTTATGAAGTTTTAAGTGATGCCGACAAACGCAGGCGTTATGACCAGTTTGGCCATGCAGGCGTGAGCGGTGCTTCCGGTGGCGGAGGTAATTATGGCGGCGGAATGAGCATGGATGATATCTTCAGCAATTTTGGCGATATTTTTGGAAGTGCATTTGGTGGTGGTTTTAGTGGTTTTGGTGGCCAAAGCCGTGGAGGACGCCGCGTTCCGCGTGGTTCAAACCTCAGGGTGAAAGTTACACTCACACTCGAAGAAATTGCCACGGGTGTTCGCAAAAAACTGAAAGTAAACAAATATGTAAAATGCGACAGTTGCAGCGGATCGGGTGCCAAGGCCGGAAGTGGAAATACTACCTGCGGTACCTGCCGGGGTCAGGGTCAGGTATCACAGTTTACAAATACTTTCCTTGGTCGTATGCAAACCACAAGCACATGCCCTACCTGCGGTGGTGAAGGACATATAATTAAGGATAAATGCAATGTTTGCTATGGTGATGGCATTGTAAAGGGCGAAGAAATTATTGAAATAGATATTCCGGCTGGCGTAGCTGATGGAATGACGCTCAGCGTAAACGGCAGAGGGAATGCAGGCCCCAAGGGAGGAGTTCCCGGAGACCTGCATGTGCTCATTGAGGAAATCCCGCATCAGTTCCTGCAGCGTGATGGCAATCATCTTCTTTATGAACATCACATCAGTTTCCCCGAAGCTGCCATGGGAACTTCGGTTGATATCCCGACGCTTGAAGGTAAAGCAAGAATTAAAATTGAATCAGGAACACAGCCGGGCAAAATCCTCCGCCTGAAATCAAAAGGTTTGCCCGAAGTGAATGGCTACGGCCGTGGTGACCTGATGGTGAGTATAAACGTTTGGACTCCCAAAAATTTAACACGCGAAGAAAAGGAAATGCTCGAAAAACTTGCCGTTTCACCAAATTTTATTCCCAATCCCGGGAAGCGTGAAAAATCATTTTTCGACAAAATGCGCGAATTCTTTCATGAATAGGAACCCATGATGCTTTTATCTGCTGAAAAAATTGTAAAAAGATATGCCGGACACACAGCACTGAATGATGTGAGTATTGCTGTACCCGAAGGAAGTATCTTTGGTTTGCTGGGGCCCAATGGTGCCGGTAAAACAACCCTCATACGTATCATTAACCAGATTACCGGCCCTGATCAGGGAGTTATCATGTTTAATGGTGAAAAGCTTAAAACGGATCATGCCGGCCTCATTGGTTATCTGCCTGAAGAGCGTGGTTTATATAAAAAAATGAAAGTTGGCGAACAGGCTTTGTACCTTGCTCAGCTCAAGGGCGTTTCACACGATGTGGCCATAAAGCGTCTCCGCCATTGGTTCGAAAAATTTGAAATAACCAACTGGTGGAACCGGAAAGTTGAAGAACTTTCGAAAGGGATGCAACAGAAAATACAATTTATTGTAACTGTGATACATGAGCCAAAGCTTTTAATTTTTGATGAGCCTTTCAGCGGGTTCGATCCCATCAATGTAAATTTGTTAAAGACTGAAATACTGAATCTTAAAGATCAGGGCGCCACCATTATTTTTTCGACCCATAACATGGCCTCTGTTGAAGAGCTTTGCGATAACATAGCATTGATCAATAAATCACAGAAAATTCTCGACGGCAATGTGCGTGAAATCCGTAACCGTTACCGCCAGAATCTTTTTGAAGTTGAAATCAAAGAAAATCTACCCGATATCATGACTATTCTGCCTTCTGTATTTGAAATTGAGGATGTTGTGAATAACAGTGATCATTCGATGGTGCGGATACGAATTCCAAAGGACGCCGGACCCAACGACCTTTTGAAGGCTTTGTTGCCACATGCCGGTATACAGGCTTTCAGAGAGATTTTACCTTCGATGGATGAGGTTTTTATCAGAACTGTTCAGGGCGCAGCCTGAGTAATACAAAAAAGCATTGAAGATGAATAAGATATCTTTAATTATAAAACGCGAATACCTGACCAGGGTCAAGAAGAAATCGTTTATTATCATGACGATATTAGGCCCTCTTTTGATGGCTGCGATCTGGGTTGTTCCTTTTTTTATTTCAAATATGAAGGAAGGACAGAAAACGGTTCAGGTACTCGATGAAACCGGACTTTTTTCTGATAAGTTTGTGACAGATAGCGATGTCAGGTATCTGAATGTATTTGGTCAGCGTGAAAAAGTAAAGCAGGAATTTCTTGTTAGCGGCGATTATGCCCTGGTTTACATTCCCAGAACTGAACTCAGTATGCCCGTGACCGTCATTCTGTATTCAACATCACAACCTTCGATGGATATTAAATCTGCAATTAAGGATGTGGTTAAAAAACAGGTAGAAAGACTTAAAATTCAATCAAAGGGGATCGATCCTGAAGTGTTGGCTTCTGTTAAAACAAGTGTAAAAATAAATGCAATAACCCTGAATGAGGATGGAACTGAAAAAAGCAGTTTTGTAGAAGTAAGTATCGCGCTGGGCCTTACATCAGGGATTATTATCTACTTCCTGATTTTTCTTTTTGGAGCACAGGTGATGCGGGGTGTAATTGAAGAAAAAACAAACCGTATTGTGGAGGTTATCATTTCGTCAGTGCGGCCATTTGAACTGATGATGGGCAAAATCATCGGAGTAGGGTTGGTAGGGCTAACGCAGTTTTTGTTATGGATAATTCTCACATTTTCAATCATTACGGTTGTGCAGGTTACCTATGGATTCAACAGCACTGACAAACCTGCAATGCCTGCTTATACGGGTAGCCAAAAAATTCTGGATCAGCAGCAGCTTGCCGGATTCAATGCTGAAAATGAGCAGAACCTGAACAACACCCAACAAATATTGAACGCAATTGAGTCGGTGGATTTTACTGTTGTATTAATCAGTTTTGTATTATATTTTCTGGGAGGCTATCTGCTGTATTCTTCACTTTTTGCTGCTGTGGGGGCTGCTTCCGAAAGTGAAACTGATACCCAGCAGTTTATGCTGCCTATCACCATACCTTTGATATTTTCGATGGTCATGATGACTTATATCATTAACAATCCTATGGGAAACATTTCGGTTTGGTTGTCAATTTTCCCCTTTACTTCACCCATTATCATGATGATAAGGATACCGTTTGGTGTCCCGGCATGGCAGATAATTGTATCATTGTCCGTTTTGGCCGGTAGTTTTATTTTCACAACCTGGCTTGCAGCAAAAATATACCGCACCGGTATTTTAATGTACGGGAAAAAGGTGAGTTACAAGGAAATTTGGAAGTGGTTGAAATACAAAGATTAAATTTAAGAAATAAAAATTGGGAGTTTCTAAATAAACTGTTATTTTTGCACCCTCAAAAAATTAAGTAAAATCTAAATTCGCAGAACACATGCAAAATAAGGGCGTTGTAAAGTTTTTCGCCATCCTGCTTGCGCTTGTATGCCTTTTTCAGCTCTCGTTTACCTTCGTAAGCGGGCGTGTTGAATCAAAAGCAAAAAAGTATGCTGAAAATCCAATAGCACGTAAGGTGGCCAAAGAAATGGCCAAGGGTAACAATCTCAGAGAGATACTTGTATTTGACTCAATTGTTAAAGCAAGACAAAAGTTTTATTTGGATTCTGTAGCCAATGAGACAGTGTATAATTTTTTATGGCTACGTAAATACACATATAAGGATGTACAGGAACGTGAGATCAATTTAGGTCTCGACCTCAAGGGAGGTATGAACGTTACCATGGAAGTTGCTGTGGCTGATATCGTGAGAGCTTTATCCGGAAACAGTAAGGATTCAACTTTTAACAAGGCGCTTAAATTGGCCCGGGAAAAACAGAAAAGCAGCAATGCCGATTTTGTAACCCTGTTTGATGAATCTTTCAAAGAAATTGATCCGAAAGCCAGCCTTGCTGCTGTTTTCAATACAGTTGAACTGAAAGACAAAATCAAATTCAATTCAACCAACGCCGAGGTTATTGCAATTATCAAAACCGAAACTGATGGTGCCATCGATCGTACATTTAATATTCTCCGTACCCGTATCGACCGTTTTGGTGTTGCACAGCCCAACATTCAGAAACTGCAGACCACAGGCCGCATTCTGATTGAGCTTCCGGGTATCAAGGATCCTGAACGCGTAAGGAAACTCCTGCAGGGTACTGCTCAACTCGAATTCTGGGAAACCTACGAGTTCCCTGAAATTTACCAGTATTTTGAAAGCGCCAACGCCAAACTCAGGGATGCACTGAATGCCGGTAAGCTTGATACCGCTGCAGTTGCAACTGATAATCAAGTTACTCCCGACACCACAGCCATTGCAAAGAATGATACTGTAAAAGCCAAGGAAGGTGATACATCGCTGCTTACCAAGTTGTCAGATTCTGCCAAACTTGATGGTGGAAAAGGTGGAAAAAAATCGTTTGAAGAATACGCAAAGGAAAATCCGCTGTTTGCTTACCTGAATCCCGCTTTTTCACAAAATGAAAACGGGCAGTATGCACCATTCAAAAGCGCAAGGGTTGGTTCAGCCTTTATAAAAGACACTGCACGTGTAAACAACTATCTCGCACGTACCAAAAATATTTTCCCTCCTTCACTCAAACTTCTCTGGACAGTTAAACCTGACGAAACCCGTAAGGATATTCTTGATCTGGTTGCCATTAAGGTTAAATCACGTGATGGCAATGCGCCACTCGGCGGAGATGCTATTGTTGATGCAAATCAGGATATGAATCAGTCCAATGGCGGTGTTGAAGTTTCAATGGCCATGAATGCAGAAGGTGCCAGAATCTGGAAAAACCTGACCGCAGATAATATAGGCCGTCAGATTGCGATTGTACTTGATGATTATGTTTATTCGTACCCCAACGTTCAGAACGAAATTTCGGGTGGCAGATCTTCAATTTCAGGTGGTAGTATGACCATTGAAGAAGCAAAGGACCTTGCCAATATTCTGGAAGCCGGTAAACTGCCTGCTCCTGCCCATATTGTTCAGGAAGAAGTTGTTGGACCATCACTCGGAAAAGAAGCCATCGATGCAGGTATGAAGTCATTCGTGGGCGCATTTATCATTGTTCTACTTTATATGTTCATGTATTACAACAGGGGCGGTCTGGTTGCCAATATTGCACTGGTCATCAACCTTTACTTCCTGTTTGGGGTACTTGCCTCATTTGGTGCAGTACTTACACTGCCAGGTATTGCCGGTATCGTTCTAACAATGGGTATGGCGGTGGATGCGAACGTTATTATTTATGAACGTATTCTTGAGGAAGTCAGGGCTGGCAAAGGCCTGCGGCTTTCACTCGACGACGGTTACAAACATGCATTAAGTGCCATTATCGACGGTAACGTAACCACACTTCTAACCGGTATTGTACTTTATGTATTTGGTTCAGGTCCTATCCAGGGTTTTGCTACAACGCTTATCATTGGTATCATCACTTCAATGTTTAGTGCCATCCTGATTTCACGCGTAATTTTCAATTTCCTTCTTGACAAAAATATTAAACTTCAGTTTGATAATAAATTTACCCGTGGCTTCCTTTCAAATACCAAATTTGATTTTATAGGCCTGCGAAAATATGCTTACGCTTTCTCTATCATTACATTTGTAATCGCCATAGGTTTTCTTGCAGTACGCGGTTTGAACTACGGTGTTGATTTTACCGGTGGACGTTCCTATGTAATCCGCTTTGATAAAAATGTGGAGATTAGTGATGTGCGTAATGCTTTGACTGCTGAATTTAAAGAAACCCCTGAGGTTAAATCTTTCGGACCATCTAATCAGATTAAAATTACTACCAAATACATGATAGATGAGGAAGGTGCTGCAGCCGACTCTGTGGTATCCACCAAGATTTTTAACGCTGTTAAAGGATTCTATTCTGATAAAGACATCAATTATTCAGAGTTTGGTGCTGATGTAAAAGAGGGTAGCAAAAAGAATGGCATCCTTACTTCACAGAAAATCGGACCTACCATTGCTTATGACATCAAGCGCAATGCTGTGCTGGCTATATTCTTTGCCCTGATTATTATCTTTGCCTACATTGCCGTGAGGTTCAGGAAATGGCAATTTGGTTTTGGAGGCGTATTGGCCTTGTTCCATGATACCATTATTACAGTCGGTTGGTTCTCCATTTTTTACAATGTGTTGCCAATCAACCTTGAAGTTGATCAGGCCTTTATTGCGGCTATCCTTACCATTATCGGATACTCCATCAATGATACTGTAATTATCTTCGACCGTATACGTGAATACACCGCACTTCATCCAAAACGTGACCTTCACAATAATATGAATGCCGCTATCAACCATACACTGGCACGTACCATGAATACCGCCGGTACCACATTGGTTGTTTTGGTGGTCATCTTCATCTTTGGTGGTGATACACTCCGCGGATTCATCTTTGCCCTGTTAATGGGTATCCTGCTGGGTACTTACTCATCGGTGTTCAATGCAAGCCCCATTGCATATGACCTGCTGATGTGGCAGAAACGTAAAAATGAAGCAAAAGAGAAAGCTAAAAAATAAGCTGTTGCTATATATGCACAAAGTCCCGGCTACAACCGGGACTTTTTTTTATACTTTTGCTGTAATAAATTAAGTTATGTCAGGAATACTCCTGTTTTTAGATATCAGTTCTGGTGAAATACTGGTTATTATACTGGTAGTGATGATGTTATTCGGTCCGAAGCAGATACCGGTAATAGCCAGAACCATTGGCAAAGGTTTGTATGAGCTCCGGAAAGCTTCTGATCAGATAAAACGTGAGGTTATGCAGGAAGCCGGTCAGATTGAACATACCGTAAAAGAACCCATAACCAGTATTTTAAATGAAAATAGCAATAAAAAGCCTGATAAGGAGTTCATTACTGATGCTGATAAATCAATTCCTCCTTCAGTCGAAAACGATAGTCCTTCACATAGCAAAACAGAAAAAGATATTTAAACAATATTTGACAGTATGATAAAACAGTTAAAAATCAGTATTATACTCTTGTTGTTGGCTGCTGTACCCGCTATTTCACCGGCTCAGAGTAAAAAGACTGAGGTTGCCGACCTGGCTTTCCAGAATCTGATGTATTCAACCGCCGTTAAAAAGTATAAAAAGGCATATTCAAAGGTTAAGGATAAAGACGAAAAGAATCGCGTACTTTATCAGATAGCTGAATGTTACCGCATTATGAATGATGTAAAAATGGGGGAGCCCGCATACAAACGTCTGATTACTGCAAAATATGAAGAAAAGAAGCCCGATATTCTTTTGCATTATGCTGATATGTTGCGTTTTGGTGGGAAATATGAGTTGGCAATACCGTATTATCAGAAGTTCCTCGGCCTTTTCCCGGATGATGTTGCAGCCAAAGCCGGCCTTCAATCGTGCACGATTGCACCTGAAATCATGCAAAACCCTACCCGGCATCAGGTTACCGGCGAGAAGCAGATTAGTTCAAAGGATGACGATTTTACACCTGCTTATACAAATTCAAATCTTAACGAAATCATTTTTACTTCAACCCGTACAGGCGCAAAAGGAAAATTAAAAGATAACTGGACAAACCAGAATTTTTCCGATCTCTTCATCGCTAAAAAAGATGCAAAAGGGAAGTGGATTCAACCCGTAACTGCCGATGAAACTGGTAATATCAATTCAGAAGGAAATGAAGGGACACCGTTTTTTAACGGCAGGTTTAACAATATGTATTTTACCCGTTGCCCCAATGTAACCAAGAAGAAAAACGGATGTCAGGTATTTGTTTCCAAACGCGCCGGACAAGGCTTTTCTGAGGCTTCAGTTATAGAACTTGGTAAAGACAGTACTGCTGCAGTAGGCCATCCTACCTTATCTTCTGATGAACTTACGATATTCTTCTCAGCTACACTGCCCAATGGCAAGGGAGGACGTGATTTGTGGATGGCTCACCGCGAAAAGAAAGGTGATAAATTCGGAACACCCAAAAACCTTGGCGATTCAGTGAACACAGCAGGCGATGAGCTTTTTCCTTATCTCCGAAACGATACCATTCTTTATTTCTCTTCGAACGGTTTGCCTGGTTTGGGCGGACTCGATATTTACAAAAGTTACTTCCTTGAGGATGGCGATCAGAAAAAGTACTTTACAAAACCTCGCAATATGGGTTTCCCTATGAATTCGAACGGCGATGATTTTGGGATTGTTTTTAGTCCTGATGCCGAAGAAGAAGGCTATTTTTCATCAAACCGCAAAGGTGGAAAGGGCGGAGACGATATTTACAGTTTTTATGTTGATCCTGTGATCTTCACGCTTCAGGGTATAGTAAAGGATGAGCGCACACTGCAAATGATTCCGGGAGCCCTGGTTGAATTAAAAGTTTCGGATGGAAAGATGCACAAAAGCACAACTTCAGAAAAAGGTGCATACAGTTTTAATAAAAATCAGATTAAGCAAAACAGGGTGTTTGATCTGACCGTTTCTAAGGAAGGTTATTTTACTGCCACAGGCCGTGAAAGCACGGTTGGACTTGAAGGCAGCAAGGATTTAGTTCATGATTTTATATTGCAGCCGATACCCAAAAAACCCATTGTACTTCCTGATATTTTGTATGATCTGGGTAAATGGGACCTTAAACCTCAATACCAGGATTCACTTCAGGGGTTGATTACCACCCTTACAACCAATGGCACCATTACCATTGAGCTTGGCGCTCATACCGATGCCCGTGATTCAGAGGAACGCAATGATATTCTTTCACAAAAACGTGCCCAATCAGTTGTTGATTACCTGATTATAAGAGGAATAGATCCTGACAGACTCGTGGCCAAAGGTTACGGCGAACGGAGGCCGCGTACTTTACAACAGGAAGTTAAAAAAGTTGGATACACATTTAAAGCAGGTGCAAGACTCACTGAGAGTTATATCGATTCCCTGCCTTCAAAGGAAGTAAAAGAAGCGGCGCATCAATTAAATCGTCGAAGTGAGTTTTCGATTACGGGGACCAATTTTGTTCCTAAGAAACGTATTCTAACATCAGGTGATTCAACTTTCAGGAAGAAAATTGATCTGATTGTAGCTCCCGAAAAAAATATTGTGATTTATTCGATCTCGCCAAAACGTAAGGTAATGATGATACCTGCTTCTGTTGATGGTTTTAATCTTGAGTTTATGTATGATCCTAAATCATCCACCCCTTTGATTAGTATGGATCTGGCATTGGAACTCCTTAAAAACGGAAGGATTTCAAAAGATGATTTTCAGGGTGATCCGGATGAATTATTATCAGAAGGGAACATCAAAAAAGGAGCTGTCATCACACTGCCATCTGTAAAAATCGGGAAAAAGGTGATATATGATATTGATGTGACAGTTGAACCCAAAGCAGAAGAAAGACTTATTCTGAACAATACTGTTTTATCAAGATTTGGTGCCTTTACCATCAATGAGGAAACCAAAGAAATGATTTTTGAATAAATCCGATGGCTGACCAATTACGTTACAATCAGCGGGGTGTATCGGCTTCGAAAGAAGATGTGCACAACGCGATTAAAAATCTGGATAAAGGGCTGTTCCCCAAAGCATTTTGTAAAATATCACCAGATTTTCTGGGCGGTGACCCGGATTATTGTAACATTATGCATGCCGATGGTGCCGGAACCAAAAGTTCACTGGCCTATTTGTATTGGAAAGAAACCGGCGACCTTTCGGTATGGAAAGGCATAGCTCAGGATGCCGTGGTAATGAATACCGATGATTTGTTATGTGCAGGCGCGGTTGATAACATGTTGCTTTCATCCACAATAGGCAGGAATAAACGTTTAATTCCGGGCGAAGTTATATCGGCTTTGATTAATGGAACAGAAGAGTTTCTGCAGGAAATGCGCGATCTGGGAGTGAACATTTATTCAACCGGAGGCGAAACGGCCGATGTTGGAGATCTTGTAAGAACCATTATAGTTGACAGCACAGTAGTTGCCCGCCTCAGGCGTGATCAGGTTGTTTCGAATCATACCATTTCTGACGGCGATCTGATTGTGGGATTGGCATCTTTTGGTCAGTCAGGCTATGAAAAACAGTACAACAGCGGCATGGGAAGCAACGGGCTTACTTCAGCACGGCACGATGTATTCAGTAAAGTTTTTGCATCAAAATACCCCGAAAGTTATGATGCTGATATTCCTAACGATCTTGTGTATACCGGCACGCGTCAACTTACTGAGCCAAGCGGGGTTGAAGGTTTAACCATAGGGAATTTAGTGCTTTCTCCTACACGAACATATGCACCGGTGATTATGCAGGTGCTTAAAGAATTACGACCATTTATACATGGAATGGTTCACTGCAGCGGAGGTGGCCAGACCAAGATTATGCATTTTGTTGAAAACCTCAGGATTGTTAAGGATAACCTGTTTGATGCACCGCCGCTGTTCAGGTTGATACAACAGGAATCCGGCACTCCCTGGAGTGAAATGTACAAAGTATTTAATATGGGGCACCGTATGGAATTGTATGTTCCTGATTATTCAGTAGCTCAGACAATTATTGATATATCGGCATCCTTCGGTATTGATGCCAGAATTGTCGGGCGTTGCAGTAAGGCCCAAAAATCAGAACTGTTTATAAAGTCTGAATTCGGCGAATTCAGCTATTGATTATTTGTTTGGATTGACTCCTTTTCGCTTCTGGTTCTTCAATTGTTTGTCCTGTAGGTTCTTAAGATTTTCTTTTTGTCTGAACAGGCTTTCACCAAACGAAATGAGTGGTAAAACGGTAGCATTTGCCACTTCGGTCAACGGACATTTTTTCAGAATTTCCTGTAATTGTAAATTGTTGTCGGCCTGAATGATAAAAGCACATCCGCCTTTTACTGCATAAGCTCCGCCAAAAACAGGGATTCCTGCTTTACGCAGGCTGTCGAGGTAAACAAAGCCTGGCAAGATACGTTGGGCAGTAAAGCCAATTTCTTCATCAAGACTTAATGCTGGTTTGGGCACCTGCATGTCAAGCATTACCAGATACAGGTTTTTTGGCAAATAGAATTGCGTGGAATCATTTTTTTCTGACAGCGAATCGGCTGAAATCAGCACTTTGTGCATCCCTTTGTTTTCAGGCTGATTGCAGGCTACCGCCATGATGGCAAATATGATGCAAACAGGCACCAGCTTTCTTAGCGTTTTCATTGGTAAATTCATTTTACATTCCAGGTTTTTGATATTCATCTTTTAAGAGGCCAAAAGTAAGGATGTCGTAATATTGTCCATCGATGTATTTAGCCTTTCTAAGCCTGCCTTCCGGTTCGAACCCGAGTTTGGAAAATAACTGAACTGAAGCGGTATTCCCTTCAATTATTTCAGCTTCGAGCCTGTAGAGATTTAGTGTGTTAAATGCATAATCAATCATTCTGATGAGGGTTTTATAGCCAATGCCTTTCCGATGCATTACAGGTATCAGAATGATGCTGATTTCGGCTTTGCGGTTGTACCATTTGATTGTTTTCAAACTTATTTCACCAATGAGCCGGCTTTCTTTCTCAATTCTGAATACAATTGAAGAAGGCATGGGTTTAGGGTGCAATCGCGACTCTGACATATAACGTAATACGTCATAATTATCAAACAATACAGCAAGATCAGCATCAGTTTCTGAAGAGGCAACAAGTTTTAATTCATCAGCCTGAATGTACATTTGGGTTAGTTTTCTTTTAAAATCACTTCATCATATTCAAGTTCAAACCTGAGTTTGTGTCTTGATTCTTCAAGTGCAAGTTCATTAAAGAGTTTTTTTAAGCCTGAATCTTCCGTTTGTTCAGCAAGGTCAGAATAGAGTCTGAATGCTGCCTTTTCTTTCTTCATGGCTACAATCAACGCATCAGCATAGGGCATTTCAGGTCCGGGAATGATATCAACCATATAATCAGCTATTTTCAGGTCAAGAACTGTTTTTGCAGATAAATTGAATAAACCGGTTTCAACGATACCAAGAAGGCGTTTTTTATGGCCCATTTCTTCGGCTGCAAATGAAGTAAATGTTTTTTTCATGCTTTGGTTGCTGGTCCTTATGGCGAGGCTGTTATAAAAATCAACGGCTTCCTGCTCATTTTGAATGGCAAATTGGAGTATTTCAGATGTACTGGCAAACTGTTTCATTGGATATTCTGTTAGTTTTAAATCATTGTGCAATTGTAGTAAATATTCGTGTGAATTGCAAGTGAGGAGCTACTGACATTTTTTGATCCCGGTTTAAATCGTTAAAATATTTGCATTCTAAAGCGCGTTAGTAAACAATTCCGGTATGTGGTTGTTTAAAGGTCTGATTAATCTGATTAAACAAAATTAGCCCCGCTATATCAACAAATGTCAAACTACTCAATTAAGGATTTGGAGACCTTTACGGGGATTAAGGCTCATACCATTCGAATTTGGGAAAAACGATACCACGTTGTGCAGCCCGCACGTACCGATACCAATATCAGGCTGTATGATGATGAAGACCTGAAGCGGCTTTTAAACGTTTCAATCCTTAACCGGCATGGATTTAAGATTTCTGAAATTATCAAACTTACAAAAGAAGAAATTTCGGAGAAAATCCTTCATGTAACTGTTCATTCAGAAAACCTCAACAATTATATTGAAAGTCTGGTTATTGCAATGATTGAACTGAATGAGGAGCAATTTGACAAAACCCTGACTTCTATAATTATCAAAATGGGTTTTGAAGAGGCTGTGTTAAAAGTACTTTATCCGCTTTTTGAGCGTATCGGGCTGCTTTGGCAGGTAGGAAGCATTATTCCGGCTCAGGAGCATTTTATTTCAGCGCTTATCAGGCAAAAGATGATTGTTGCCATTGACGGTATTTCATCACCGCGAAAAACAGAACATCAGACGTGTTTATTGTTTCTTCCTGAAAATGAATGGCATGAGATGGGTTTGTTGTTTTGTAGTTACCTGCTTAAAAAGTCTGGCCATAAGATTTTATATCTTGGTCAGAGTGTTCCGGTCGGCAATCTTAAGTTGGTTGTAAAGCAGTTTAATTGCAGATATATCATAACCCAGGTGGTTTCAGCAAGGTCTGAAAGCGAGATTTCAGATTTGATTCATAATCTTTCCGTAGAATTTCCTGATCAAAAAATATTAATAGGTGGAAATCAAATACTTGAAAGGGAAATGGAATTGCCATCAAATATAGTTAAGATTGCTTCAATTGGGAAATTGAGGCAATTGGTTGATAATCAGGAGTAAATAGCTATTTTATTCATTTACGGTGTGTTACATCTAGAGTTTAATATATCATTGCTGGTGTTAAACAAATTTGATGTTAAATAATCGTTAATATTCAATTCTTAATATATTTAAAATCAGCTATGTATCGAAGCTTTAGTCTTTTTTATGAATTATTAAGACTCTAAACACTTGCTTTCAGCGTCATTCTTGTTTAAATTTGCTTCATCAATAGTTAAACAGTTTAGAATAAATATTAACTAAATAATCTCACCGATGACCGCAATAGAATTCAATCATAAACTTCTTGGGCTGCATGACAATCTTAGAAATTTTGCATATGCGCTCACTTCGAACCACGACGACGCCAACGATCTGATTCAGGATACATATCTCAAAGCTATTACCTATAAAGAAAAATTTAATCCCAATACCAATCTCAAGGCCTGGGCATATACCATCATGAAGAACACTTTTATAAATAACTACCGTAAAAGTGTCAGGGAAAATAATTTTGTTGATACCACTGAGGACTTGTATTATTTGAACCTCAGAAACAAATCAACTATCGAAAGCCCGGAGTCTTCCCTCCGTTCGAAAGAAATCCTTAAACGGGTAAAAAATCTTGAAGATGACCACCGTATACCTTTCGAAATGCATACAAAAGGGTATAAATACAAAGAAATTGCTGAGCAGATGAATTTATCGATTGGCACTGTTAAAAGCCGGATTTTTTTCAGTAGAAAAAAATTGATGGATGCATTGAAAGATTATCAGAATTAATTTAAAAACATCCTGCTCTGCAGGTGATCGTTTGAAGCCATTCCTTACCGGATGGCTTCTTTTATGCTGACAGGTAGCATTATCAGGCAACTTATTCGATTTTGAGTGTTCTAAAACCTGAGGATATTCAAGTTGTCAAATGTTTATAAAATCCTGTAAATGATTGTTAATGTGGATTTTTGCTATTTTAAAATCAAAAAATAACAGCAAAGTGTTTTATTTGCAAATAAAAGGTTCTAATTTTAGGGTTTTATTCTTTGGCTTCTCGGTTTTTGTAAATAGCTGATAACCTGAAGATAATTTTTGAATATATGAAATTTGTCCGTGTTTAACCAATAAATCTTCTCAACAAAATGAAAAAAATCTATTGTCTGTTACTGCCCACGTTGCTTTTGGTATTGTCAACATTGCAGGGTTATAGTCAGGCCAAGGTGCAGTTTATTCATAGTTCATCAGATGTAACCCTTGATTCGATTGATGTATATATAAATAAATCAAAGGCACTCGACGATTTTAAATATGGCTATGCTTCAGAGTTTATGACGGGTCCTTCCGGCGTTCCGCTCATTATTGATATTTGTGATGCTACATCTACCAGTCCTGAATTTCCATTGTATTCATATACTACCGTGCTTCTATCAGGTAGTAAGTATTTGGCAATTACCAACGGAATGCTTGATCCTTCAGGGTATGAGCCATTTCAGCCATTCAGTATTAACATTTCAGGAATAGGTAAGGAAATAGCCAACGTATCAACCAATACTGATGTTTTGTTTTATCATGGCTCAACTGATGCGCCGGTAATTGATATTAAGGAAACCGGAGTTGGTCTTGGACAGCTTGCCAATAATCTGACCTATAATAATTTTGATGGATACAACGAAATGGCTACTGCAGATTATGCAATTGAAATCCGTGACTCTTCAGATACCCAGATGTTATTTAATTATCAGTTAAAACTTCAATCGCTTGGTTTAGTAGGAAAGGCTGTCGTTGTAGTAACATCTGGTTTTATAAATCCTGCCGCCAATAATTCGGGCAAGGAATTCCGAATGATGATGGCTTTGCCTGCAGGAGGTCAAATGATCATTTTGCCTGTTGTACCAACACCGATGGCATCCTTTCAGGTTGTACACAACGCTGCTGATCTGAACCTGCAAAATATTGATGTTTGGATTAATGACAAAAAGTTTACTGAAAATTTTAAATTCCGCAATGCCACACCTTTTACTGATCAACCAGCTGAAATTGAAACAAGTATTAAAATTTTACCAGCCAACAGCACCAGTCCTGACAATCCCATTTTTACATATGTAATCACACTGTCCGATACAAAAAGCTATATCCTTGTACTGAATGGAATAGCAGCTCAATCAGGGTATACGCCACTCACGCCCATCAACGTATATAGCTTTGATCTTGCGCAGAGTACTGCCGGTCAACCTGTAAATACGGCCATACTGTTCTTTCACGGCTCAACCGATGCGCCTGTTATTGATATTACAGAAACAGGTACCGGCCTTGGAAGCCTAAGTGATAATCTTGCATATGGGAATTTTGACGGTTACAAGGAAATAACAACCCTTGATTATATTTTTGATGTGAAGGACCAAACCGGAAGCACCTTAGGCAGATATTCAGCAGCTTTCGGAACTGATAACCTGTATGGAAAAGCTATTTCAGTTTACGCCTCCGGTTTTGTCAATCCGGCTTCAAATAGCAATGGCCCTGCTTTCGGGTTATTTTATACCACTGCAGAAGGAGGAGCCTTTTTACCAATGCCTGCATATACGGAGCCGGTAACTGCTGAAATTCAGTTTATTCACAATTCGGCTGATGCAATGTTAAGTACAGTGGATATTTGGGTGAATAATGGACTTATTGATGATAATATTACGTATAAACGTGCCTCCGTTTATCATACAATTCCGGCAGGTGCTGAGATAACGGTTTCTGTTCTCCCCGAAAATTCCAGTAGTCACAGCAATCCAATTGTTTCTAAAACACTTACCCCTGAAAGTGGTAAAAAATATGTTGTTTTTCTGGATGGAATCGCCAGTACTACGGGTTATGATCCACTGAAACCTGTAACGCTCAGTGTTTTTGCAGATGGCCGTATCAATGCTGCAACACCAGGTAAAATCGATTGTATTTTTCACAATGGTGCCACTGATGCAACAGCAATGTCAGTTTATGATATTGGCAGTGGATTGGTTTGTAACATCATGGATTTTGCTGCAACCAACGGCTATTACGAATTGAATGAGGCCAATTATTTCTTTAATCTGATGAATACCAGTGCCAGTATTTTCAAAAGTTACGCAGCTCCGCTTGCTGATCTCGGGTTTACCAATAAAGCTGCAACCATCGTAGTCTCAGGCTTTTTAAATCCTTCAGTCAACAGCAATGGCGAAGCATTCGGAATGTATGCCATTGCTGGCACCGGTGGCGCTTTTATTCCGTTTGCTGATATTACGGGCACAAATGATTTAAACAGGAATGGTTCGGTTAGTATTTATCCCAATCCGGCTAGTAACCAGACCCGCATTGTGTTCAAAAGCTTTGATAAATCCGATGTTTATTATGCTGTTTATGATCTTACCGGTAATAAGGTTATTGAGCAGAAAGTTGATAACAGGTCTTTTGTTAATGATGAAATAACGATAAATACCAGTGAACTGAATGAAGGAATCTATTTTGTGAAGATTTCTACAGTTAATCAGGAAGTTACCAGAAAACTTAGTATTGTTAGATAATACCTGATGCTGGAGCAATAGTTAAAAACCAGTCTTCAATCTTACGGGCTATATAAAAGAAAAACCGCAATTGCTGCGGTTTTTCTTTTATAGTAAGTGAAGTTTTATTGGCCGGGGTTTCAGGCAAACTCCAATAAGTTCTGTGAATGATTATTTTACGGATTGTTCAAAGGCTTTTTTTAACTCGGCTGCTGTATTTGGCATTGCCACAATGTTTTTAGTCTTTGCATCAATTAATACCAATACTGGTGTAGCCAGCACAAAATAGTCAGAAGCTGCTTTGCTGCGGATTCCGTCAACAGCTCTCAGATGTTTCCAATTGTTTAGTTCGGGGGTTTTTAGTTTCCATTTGGCGATTTCAGGTTCCGTTTCGTCAAGACTGATGGCAATAACCTGCAATTGTTGTTGAATTTCAGGCTGATTGTACCATGGATACACGCCATTCAGTGTTTCAACGCAATGGCTGCAGTCTGCTGACCAGAACACTACAAGGATATATTTACGTTCAGTGTTAATTTCGTATAATTTGAATGAGTTGCTTTCGGTGTCGAACATTTCAATATCCGGAGCCCTGCTGCCAATAACCAGCGTTTTCATTCCTTCGAGGCGACGTTGAATTTCGATTCTCTTTGAAGTCATACAATTCGGATCGTCAATAAAGGGTTTCAGGATTTTCATTCCGGCGTCAATTGCATTCGATTCAAATCCTCTGTAAAAATAGTCAACCATCCATCCATATACCAGCGGATGACCTTTTTGAGCACGTTCAATGGCTATGCGGGCTGCCTGTGGTATCAGTGAATCACGCAGGGCAACAGTTGTACAAAGCTGGCCGTTCAGATTTATATAATTGTTCATGTATTCAAAAAACTTCGGCAATTTGATTATTAGAGGATTATCGAAATCAATACCATCAAAGTAATGTGCAATCAGATTGTTAATTCTTTCGGTTTCAGAACCTTTGAAAGGAATGGCCGGTAAATAGTCAAACCTGTATAAATTGCTGACAAATAACTCTTTATCCTTTTTTGAACAATCATCTATCCAGTTGTTATAGCTCTTGCGTTTTTCTTCATATTCCTTTACAACCCCCTTGTAAAAAGCCGTTTCCGTTTCACTGTAATTCATCAGTAAACTTTGTAGCAATCCCAATTGGCTTTTTTGTTTTTGGTTTTCGGTCATAAAAATTGATAATGCCTTATTTTCTTTTTCATCCGGTTGATAAAAAGTGCTATCTGAATTGTTGCAGTATTTGGGGCTAACCCATAATTCCAAATTTTGCTTGCTGATAATCAGGCTTTTTTCTGAAGGATAAGGGGTACTTTTTTCGGTTTCGTAGTAATCGAACCTGAGTACAAATTCACCCGGCAGGTATGTCGGATCGATTTTTATGGTAGTCGATTCTCCATTTTTTATTAAAGGTGTTTCGTAGACGGGTTTAAAAAGATTTGATTTGTTAAGAGCAAGCAGGCTGATTTTACTTTGATTGACTCCCCTCAGATGAATAGTCAATGACACAGACTCATTTTGTGCGTGTATAAATAAAGGTAAACCTAAGGTCAGGATGATAATAAAGAGGATGTTTCTCATTTTAATTGAAGCGTTATGTGTTTTTATTTTTTAGAAAATTGGTTTATCGACTATTAAGCTAACCTGTTTTATTAAGAAATTAATAATTCAAAATTAAACATTCAAAATTAATTTTCACCTTCCCCAGTTTTCACGATCCAGGCTTCTGTAATGGATTGCTTCTGCCAGATGTTCGGTGAGTATGTCTTTGCTGTCAGCCAGATCGGCAATGGTGCGTGACACCTTTAGAATACGGTCGTAGGCGCGGGCAGAGAGCCCCAGTTTTTCCATGGCAGTTCGCAGGATGGTGCTTCCTTCCGGTGTAATCTGGCAATAAGCCCGAAGCATTTTGGTGTTCATCTGTGCATTACAATGGGTTCCGGCATTGCCGGTAAATCGTTCTTCCTGTATTTTTCGTGCAGCAACCACACGCTCTCTTACCACAGCGCTTTTCTCTGAAAGCCGGCTGTCAGACAATTCCCTGAATGGCACAGGTGTAACTTCCACATGGATGTCGATTCTGTCGAGCAAGGGGCCTGAAATTTTATTCAGATATTTTTGAACGATGCCGGGACCACAAACACATTCCATATCTGGATGATTGTAATAACCGCACGGGCATGGATTCATTGCAGCCACGAGCATAAAACTGGCAGGGTATTCAACGGAATGTCTTGCACGTGAAATAGTTACTACCCGATCTTCCATTGGTTGACGCATCACCTCCAGCACTGTTCGTTTAAATTCAGGCAGTTCATCCAGAAAAAGCACGCCATTCTGGGCCATCGAAATCTCACCGGGTTGAGGGAATGTGCCTCCGCCAACCAGACCTGCGTCGGAAATGGTATGATGGGGCGATCTGAAAGGTCTGACTGAAATAAGTGAAGTGTCTTTTCCAAGTCGACCTGCTACCGAATGGATTTTTGTTGTTTCAAGGGCTTCATGCAAGTTTAGCGGCGGAAGAATGGATGGAAGACGTTTGGCCAGCATGGTTTTGCCTGCACCCGGCGGACCGATTAATATGACGTTATGGCCACCTGCGGCAGCAATTTCCAATGCACGTTTGATGTTTTCCTGTCCTTTTACATCTGCAAAATCATATTCATATTCATTTAACCTTGAATAAAATTCTTCACGTGTATTTACAATCGTAGGCTGTAACTGAATGTCGCCATTCAGAAAATCAACCACCTGCCTAATATTTTCAACGCCATATATTTCAAGATCACTTACAATTGCCGCTTCACGGGCATTGTCAGCCGGAAGTATAAAACCTTTAAAACCCTGTTTCCGGGCTTCAATAGCAATTACCAAAGCTCCTTTAATAGGTTTGATGCTCCCGTCAAGCGAGAGTTCACCCATGATGATGTACTGGTCAATTCTGGCAGCGTTGATTTGGTTGGAAGCTGCAAGTATTCCGGCAGCTATCGTTAAATCATAGGCCGAGCCTTCCTTGCGGATATCAGCCGGCGCCATATTCACAACGATTTTTACACCCGGATATCTTAACCCGGTATTTCGGAGTGCTGCTTCAATGCGTTGCTGGCTTTCTTTAACTGCGCTATCGGGCAACCCCACAAGAAAGAAATTGATTCCCTGATCAGTATTTACTTCAACTGTTATGGTGAGTGCATTAACACCAATAATGGCGCTTCCGAATGTCTTTACCAACATAGCTGTTTTGCTTTTTAATTAAAATGCAATTCCCACCGAAAGGCTTACAAAATGCAAATGTGAATTGATTGAATACTCCGGATAGTAATAATACGGGTACATATCATTATAAGGATATCCGCCTTGAATGATTTCTCCTCCAGTACCTTGCTCTATACCAGAAAGTGGTTGAGCATACATCATCTCGGCATAATTCAGGGCAAGATAGCGGTATCCAACTTTGAAGATCAGCGAGCTTTTTTCACCCAGTGCTGTTTTTATACCAGCCCCGGCAGCAAGCATCAGCCCGCCAGTATAATCGCGCCAGTTGTCGTAGCTTTGAACAGGAGCATAATACCCGCATCTGCCGAAAATAAATGGCTGGGTTTTACCCGGAGCAAGGTCAACCTTTATTTCGGCAAACAATGGTATCCATGATAAACCATCGTAACCATCAAGGCCAACACCTAACCCTGTCGTTATATATGGCGTTGTGTGATAATCCAGTATTGCTTCAACCCCGCTTGATTTAGAGTTGTAATCACTGTTGAGACCCGAATAAAAACTGAGACCCAAATAAAGGTTCGCTTTGCTTGGTTTATCTGAACCTGAGGCTGTTGAGCTTTGTTTTGTTGGTTTGGGATGAGCCACAATTTCACGTGTTATTTTTTCGATATCTTCGTAATTAAACACAATGATGCTATTGTCGGCGGTTTGTATCTTATAGGATTTTCCGGGAATTTCTTCAACAATGATTCCCCTGATTACCGAACCGTTTTTAAGATATACAATTTCTTCTACCCATCCGGCTTGTCCAAATGCTGCAAACGAAACCAGAAAGAGTAAAAATGTGAAATACTGTTTTAGTGCTAAAGTCTTCATAATATGATGTTTAAAATAGATTATTTTGAATACGGGTTTTTATTGAAAGCTATTGTAAATATAGGCATTTTTATGACTGAAATCATTTCGTTTTACTGAATTGAAATAGTTTTATGCTATAAAATTAATTTTTTTCAGGTTTGTAGCCCGAGTTATTGAATATTTTTTGATAATCGGTGTCTCTCATGAGTTGTTCAATTGTTACTTTTGAATTCATCTTCATATATGACCTGATTATTTGCCAACCCATATAAAATCCTGAACGTCCGGGACTTTCGCGTGGTAGACCCGCCGTAAAGGGTGCTTCTGACATGAATTTGCCGGTTATGTTTTTATTGTTGGCATAAAGCAGCTTCTGACCAATCATAAACGACCACATATTTTCTTCATTTTCATTGCACCATTGCATCTGAGCAGGTGTATATCCAATAATAAGGTATTCAGGAATGTCAGGAAGGACTTTCTGTGTAAAATAGAGGATTTTCCCAGCAATAATCATTTGCTCAACAAGTGGCCTACTGGCAGGATCTTCCGGAAAACTAACGGAGACAATGCTTTTGATTGCATCTGGTATAAGGTATGCCGGGGCCAATCGCTGTGAAATATAAACCGGTATGCCGGCTTTGCTGTATGGTTTGTGATCAGGGCCAAGATAATTGTCGATGGGGATTACCAGGTTGTTCTCTGTAATAAAGGTTCCGTTTTCAACATCATAACCGCTGATATATGTATAGACCTCGGGCTGATTCCATGATGGCAGATAATACTTTATGAATTTAAAGGCTGACTCGAGTTCCGTTTCTGTTTTACCCAGATCCGGAAATACATTTATTGAAGTCTGATATGCTTCAATAATTCCGGGATCATTGAGATAATTCTTCATTTGAAGCAAACTGGTCTGGTTCTGGAAGTTTTTGCCGATAAAAAAGCCGAATTCAGGTACAATAGATTCAAGTCCAATGCTTAATTCATCCTGTGGAATGGCAAATAAGGCCTTTTCATACCTGTGTATGTTAACCGGAAGAATTTTAACCGAACCAGTGTCCGGTTTTTCTTTATCAGTATTGGTGTGGCAGGCTGTTATGGCCGAAAAAATAAAAACTGCAATTGTTAGTCTGATGTGATTCTTATACATAGCTGGATATTTTCACGCATTGGTAATAACGTGCTGAATATGGGATTGTTGTATAAACAAAAAACCCTGTATCCTCATGGATTACAGGGGTTTGTTTAAGTTTTTGAAGAACTAGAGTATCTTCCAGCCTACGCTTATATTGAAAATATTATTTTTCATGGTAGTACCTGTGATATCAGAAATGTTGTTTAATCCAATTTCATAGCGCAGATCAACGGTAAACATTAATACATCCACACCGGCGCCTAATGTGGCACTCCAGATTGCGTTTTTAAGTTTAATATCATCTACACTTTGTTCTATTTCGTTTAAAGTAAATTTCTTACTCACAATAAAGGAGGCTACAGGGCCTGCATATGCTCTGATTTTGGCAACACCAAGGTTCATGAATTTCATACCAACAAGCACAGGAACATCAATTGCATTCATTTGATAATCTCCTTTTATAAGTGATTTTGCTTCATCAGTATATGAATACCCACCACCACGAACTGAATATAAAAGTTCTGGCTGAACATACGTTTTTCCACCCAGTCTCACATATGCCCCGATTTGAAAACCGGTTTTTCCAGCTTCTGATATGCTACTGGTAAGTTCATCGGCATTAAACGATAATTTTGAGAGGTTCACTCCGATTTTTGGTCCAAACGACAACTGCGCAAATGTAACCGAGGTTAACATTGCAAATACTAAAACAAAAATGCTTTTTCTCATGGTAGTTCTTTTTAAGTTGAAAGTACAAATATAACAAACTTATCATCTTTTTGTTAGCCCTGGTTGATTTCCTTACAACAATTCAAAAAAAAATGCCGGCCTCACATACTTTTGCGCTAAATTTGCCAGTTGTTATTTTGTAATAAAGTCTGCAGATTCATCAGTTATACGTTTGTTAAGGTATTTTTATATTTTAAAAAGTATTTAAAATGAGGAAGTTATTATTTATTTTGGCCATTTGTGTGCCCTTGATGGCCTTTAACCAGGAAACTGTAAAAAAATACCAGTTTGGAATTAAAGCTGCTCCAAATATTGGCTGGATTTCGCCCGATACAAGAGGATACACATCTGAAGGCACCAAAGTTGGTTTTGGCTGGGGTTTTATGGCTGATTTTAATGTGATTGATAATTATTATTTAGGAACCGGATTCAGTTTGAATTATCATAATTCTGCAATTTCTTACACAACTTTATATCCTGTAGTTCAGGAGAATGGTACTGATTCATTATTTAATGGCAAAGTTATCAGGGATTTACATTTACAGTACATCGAAATACCGTTGATTTTCAAAATGAAGACCAACAGGTTTAAAGAATATCGCTTTTTGGGGCAAATCGGATTTTCTACAAGTTTTAATATTAAAGCAAAGGCAGGTGATGTTTTCTATCAGCAAGGCGGAACACATATTACCTCCGATATGGACATATCAGAAGAAGTTGCTTTTGCACGCGAAGCCCTGATTGTGGGAGGTGGATTCGAATACAGTATCGATAAATCAACGTTTCTGGTTTTTAGTTTGAATTACAACAATGGATTTACGGATGTATTCAATGGTAAAAACCTTTTGACTGGCGATGAGCAGAATGCAACAACCAGTTACCTTGAATTCTCGTTGGGGATCATTTTTTAATCTGATTGTTTTAACATGAAAATTGCGCTGGCGCAACTCAATTACCATATAGGTAATTTTACTGACAATGTGCATAAAATGAAGGACGCCTTGCTTCGCGCACATCAACAAAATGCTGATATAGTTGTATTTGCTGAGCTTTCTGTTTCCGGTTATCCACCGCGTGATTTCCTTGAATTCAGTGATTTTGTTCAACGCTGCAATGAGGCGGTTTCAGAACTGGCCGATGCTTGTACCCATGTTGCAGCCGTTGTAGGAGCACCCAGAATTAATGATAACGAAAAAGGGAAACCTTTATACAATTCGGCACTTTTCCTATGGCAGGGTAAGGTGTTGGGATGCCAGCACAAAACTTTGTTGCCAAATTACGATGTGTTTGACGAGTACCGCTACTTTGAACCTAACCATGATTTTGGAATTATTGAATTTAAAGGTGAACGAATCGGGCTTGCCATATGTGAGGACTTGTGGAATATTGGCGATGACCCGCTGTATACCGTGAATCCTGTGGAAGAGTTACTGCCTTTCGGGCCTACGGTACTCATTAATATTGCAGCCTCACCCTTTCATTACCAACAGGCCGAAATCAGAAAAGACATTCTTCGCCGGAACGCATCAAAATATCACCTTCCTGTAGTATACGTAAACCATGTGGGCGCACAGACAGAACTTTTGTTTGACGGAGGTTCAATGGCCTTAACCGCAAATGGCTGTGTGTTTGATGAATTGAAGTATTTTGAGGAGGATTTCAGAGTTTATGAACTGGAGAGTTTATGCAATCCGGCTTTTGCGGAGTCTGGCAAAGAAGTACCGGGTAAAATCAATCTGATTCATGATGCCCTGGTGATGGGAATAAGAAATTATTTCGGTAAACTGGGATTTAAAAAAGCTGTACTTGGATTGTCAGGCGGTATTGATTCTGCCGTTACGCTCGTACTTGCTGCCCGCGCGCTGGGTCATGACAATGTTCATGCAGTGATGCTTCCATCACGTTATTCCTCTGATCACTCCATTGCAGATGCAGTCAAATTAGCTGAAAATCTTGAAATTCAGTATGATATTATTTCGATTGAAGAGGCCTTTCAAACTTTTGAAGGCATTTTAAAACCCGTTTTCAACGGTTTGAAGGCTGATCTGACAGAAGAAAACATTCAGGCCAGAATCCGGGCCGTGATCTTGATGGCATTGTCAAATAAGTTTGGATACATCCTTTTGAATACCTCTAATAAAAGTGAGGCCGCTGTCGGGTATGGTACACTTTACGGCGATATGTGCGGCGGGCTTTCAGTAATTGGTGATGTGTACAAGACGGATGTTTTTGGTCTTGCTGCATTTATCAACCGTTCAACAGAAGTTATTCCGGTGAATACCATTACAAAGCCACCATCTGCCGAATTACGGCCTGATCAGAAGGATTCTGACTCTTTGCCTGAATACGATATTCTTGATAGGATTTTATATCAATATATTGAATTGCGAAAAGGGCCACGTGAACTCACTGAGGCTGGCTTTGACGCGACTGTGGTAAATCGTATTCTTAAACTTGTGAACACCAATGAGTACAAACGTCATCAAACCCCACCCATTCTCCGTATTTCGTCTAAGGCATTCGGTATGGGCAGGCGGATGCCGATTGTTGGAAAATATCTGCTGTGATGCTGCTTAATCAGGTAGCACATTGAGTAATTGAATGTAAGTTATTGAATTTTAAACAGATTCCATGTGCTAAATCTATCTTCATATCAGGTAATTCTGGCTTCGCGTTCACCCCGCCGCAATGAATTACTCAAAGGATTGGGTGTTGATTTCAAGGTGATGCTTAAAGAAACCCCTGAGGATTTTGATCCTGTTCTCTGCGGTTCCGAAGTAGCCTCCCTGCTCTCAAAACGCAAATCTGAAGCTTTTGAAGATTGCGATCTCCCTGAGAATTATCTGTTGATTACGGCAGATACAATCGTGTGGCTCAACGGAAAAATCTTAAATAAGCCAGTAGATCAGGAGGAAGCGTTTGCAATGCTGGCTGAACTATCCGGAAATCATCATACTGTTTATACCGGTGTTTATCTGCGAAGCAAGCATAAAAGTGTACATTTTTGTGAATCATCTGAGGTGTATTTCAGTCAGCTTACGCCTGAGGAGATTTGGTTCTATGTACACAATTATAAACCATTTGATAAGGCAGGTGCATATGGTATACAAGAATGGATTGGTTACGTGGGTATTAACCACATCGAAGGTTCTTATTTTAATGTGATGGGACTTCCTACCCAACGATTGTATTCGGAATTGTGTGGTTTTTAAAAAGAAGCTTTTTATTAGTGATGTAGTTTGCCATTGTTTCATTGGAAGTAAGGCAAACATCAACAAAAAAATAGGGATAACAATCGAATGAGTTCCTGAAATTGTTTACAATCTCATTGACATGGAAGTGCTTAAACAAAAAAAATCTCCCCGAAGGAAGATTTTTTTGTAGAATTACACTACTTAAAGCAGTGCAACATAAGATATTTTAGTACCTTCTGCTGCCGCCACGGTTTCCATAATCGCCACCACGGTCGCCACCACGATCGCCACCACGGTCACTTCCACCACGGTATCCACCGCGGCTTCCGCCATGATCGCCACCTCTGAAGGGTCTGTTTTCTTCTTTTGGACGTGCTGTGTTTACGGTTAATGCCCTGTTGTTGAACTCATAACCATTCAGTGAAGAAATGGCCTCTTTAGCTTCAGTATCATCAGGCATTTCAACAAAGGCAAACCCCTTGCTGCGTCCTGTGAATTTGTCTGTAACGATTTTTGAGGATGTTACCTCACCGTACTTTGAAAATAATTCCGAAAGTTGATCCTCAGAAACATTGAAATCAACATTGCCAACGTAAATGTTCATAAAAGTCTGTAATAAGAGTTGATAAATATCGGGCGAAAGTAATGCTTTATTTTAATACTAACCAACTTATTTTAAAGATTATCGATAAAAAGTTGTTTTTTATGTTAAAAATTTATAAAAAAACCATGCCTGTCAGATGATTGTGAGTTTAAAAATGAGCTAAATGATTGGCAATTAATTATTTGGATGAAATAGTTGCTGGTCTTGGCAATTGTAAAATTTAATTAACCCGCTGGTAACCATTTTATAGCTTTTCGGAATTCAACTCCTCATTGCCCTGTTCCTCACGCGCGTTTTTTATTTTTTGCAGCATTTCGTCCGGAAGTTTGTTTGAATATTCAGTTTCGGGCAGTTCTTCATCATTGCTACCTTTACCATATTTAATAATCGGATTGTCAGAGGTTCCCAACACCCGCATATTGATCCCGAAAAGTCCTAAAGGTGGCAGGCCCAATCTGAATTTCAAATTCAATTTGTTATCGAAAGTGGTCGTTCCTGAGATTTTTAGCCTGAATCCTGCGATTTTCATTTTAAACTGCTCAATCGTAATCAGGTTGTTTTTAATGGTGGTTTTAATGTCAACTTTTGAAATGTCAGGGTTATTAATATCAGGTCGTTCAGTATTCTTACTCACCTCATTAAGCAATCTCAGTCCGGCAACTTTTACTTTTTTAACTGATAAAACCCCGCCACCTTCGAGGGAGGGATACACCGGCATCATTTCATTGTTAAGCTTCCCTTTTATTTCATAATCAAGAGAAACGGTCCCGTTCACCTTACCGGCTGATGTGGCAAGATCCCTGAAAAGTTTTATTTGATCATACGCCTTTTTAATATCAAAGTCAACGGCATTTATGTGATACTGAAAATAAGCTTGTTCCGGATTTATACTTCCATAAGTGGCATCCATTTTTACGTCACAATCAACCAGGTTGAACCCTGTCTGGTCTAATAGCAGGATTCCTTTGCTGATCCTGGTTTTTCCTGTAAAATTATTGACAACCAAATCATTATAAAATATTTTTTGAACATTTGCTTCGAATGAGATGTCAAGATTTTCAGGAATAATGACCACTCCTGATGGTGTGGTTGCAGTTGTGGTTGCAGTTGTTCCGGTATCCGCAAAAACTGTAAATGAGTCGGCATAGATTTTATCAGATGTGAGTTTGAAATTCCCCTGAAGCACCTGTTTATCAGTTAATGCAAAGTTGACAATATT
>CAZKCK010000009.1:34394-49452 GCA_964550695.1 uncultured Bacteroidales bacterium
TTTGCATCTATACTTCCGTTTACATCAGTTCCCCTGATCGAAAAAACTTTGTAAATTCTTCCCAGATCAATGGTTCCTAAGGCTTTAACAGCATACTGAAGGTTTGAAAAGTTGCTCAGTGTGGCAGTTACTTCAAAGGGTTTGCCTTCAAATTCAAATTTGAATGGGTTGATGTTTACTTCCATATCCTTTAATTGTCCGGTTTTATTTGTGGTGCTTAAAGCCATGCTGATATTGCTGACCGGATTGGGATAATAGGCAGTTTTGATGAATGCATTTTGAAGGTCAATATTGGCTTTTATTTGCGGCAACAGCTTTTTTGCCGGGAAATAATTGCCGCTTGCGGCCAGGCCAAATTTGAAAATACCTGACAATTCAGTGCTGTCGATGTTAATCACTTTTTTGATATCAGCAAGGTTAAGTTCAGCCCTTAAATCTGATTCAATTTTTGCGTTATTCGTTCCGTTAAGTTTGAAGTAGCCTTTAAAATAATTTTGTAAAAAATTGATATTTAATTTATTAAGACTTATTTGGATATTCTCCGGGTTTCCGTCTGAACATGCAGCGGTCAATGCAAATCCAATATTTTTAAGAGGTTCGGGCAAGTCAGTATATTTAAAATAACCGTTTTTCAATTCAGTCTTTAAATCAAATCGTGGGATGCTGAGTAAAACAGTATCTTTTCGTAGCTTTCCGGGATCAGGGCCATACAGTATTTGCCCGTCAGCAAAAAAATCAAAACTTAGTATCCCTTTCGTGTCAAATGCTTCAATACCATAGGTCTTATACCATTTCTCAAGATCAGCTTCTGCCTGTATATCTGCTTTCAGGTATAATTTTGAAAGCCCTTTGGTATGCAATGATGCCCTGTAATCATCTTTGTCAATATTAAAGTAAAGGGTGTCAATGTTAACTTCCAGGCTGTCTGGATTAAGCCCGGGCAATCTGGTGCTGAATGTACAATTCAGGTTGCTTATTTCGGCAGGAGCTTTTTGGTAAGCGATATTTCCGTTTTTCACCATCAGGCTCATATTAAATTCGGGCATTTGGTCTGTTTCGGGCTGAAAATTTCCTTTAAGCGAAACGTCCAGACTGGCTGCTCCGTTTATCTTACTGTTATCAACCCATTTCAGATAATCGGGTGGGAGGACGGTAAGCAATTCACCAAGTTCTGCTTCTTTGGAGGTAATGTTGAAATCAAGTCCAAAACCGTTTTTCAGAAATTCAAATTTTCCTTTAAATTCAATAGGTAGTTTATTTATTTTCAGGTTATTGCGCTCGAATATCAGCGCCAGTGAGTTTGTGTTGATTTTGGTGATGAGGTCTGCCTTAATTGATTTTGACAATACATATGGGATGTTGTCAAAATAAAAATCAAGTTTTTGGATTTCTGCATGCGTTTGCAAATCAAATATTTCCTTACTAAGGTCACCTTTTCCGGTATAGTTAAATCCCTCCGCATTTACATACATTGGCAACGACCTGTCATTGTATATCAGGTGTGAGTTGCTGATGGTAATTGCTTCAATTTTGACCTGGCTTTCAGAAGCACTTTGCGCTGGTTTTTCTTTGTCACCGGTTGATACGTAAACATTGTAATTCGGCTCACCATGTTCAGTCACTTGTATGTTAATCAGTGCATTGCTGAAAAATATGTGATTAATAATTATTTTATCGGTGAGCAGACTTTTCAGGTTTAAACCAAAAGCAATTTTATTGGCTGAAAGCAAAGTGTCGTGTTCAAAAGGCTTGGATCCCTTGAGTGAAAAATTATACAGTGTAAGTGTAAGTGACGGGAAATGCTGAAAGAAGGAAAGGCCTGCACTTTTAAAGTTTAATTTACCGTTCAGGTTCTGGTTGGCAATGGTTTTTACTTTTTCAGTTATAGTTCCGGTAAAAAACATTGGTAAAACCAACATCAGCAACAATACAACACCAATTATAATGGTGGTAATTTTCAGCGGTTTAATAAGCTTTCGGTTCATTATACGGGCTTTTTTAGATCAGACCTTTCCCTTTTACATTTTTACAGTTGCAGTATGAGTATCTGCGTTTGTCCGTCACGTTGAATATCAACCGCAACGCGCTGTCCTTTTTCAAGGGTTTTTAACCGGTTCATGTATTCATAAATGTTTCCCACCGGTTTGCCGTCAACGGCAATAATTTTATCGCCTTTTTTCATGCCTCCTTTATCGGCCGGCCCTTCTTTGGTAACCCCGCCAACACCCAGTCCGCCAGCTTCAGTATTGGTAAAGTCAGGCATTATTCCAAATGTAACCTTCAGTCCACGACCATATTTTGCCTGTTGTTTCGGGCCCGCTTCTTTGAATGTCAGGCTCTTGTCCAGATTGTCAATTTGCAAAATCAGATTGTATGCGAGTGTTAGAATCGTAGCCTCACCCTCAACATTAATTTTATCTGTATCATCCGCCGGGGTATGGTAATCGGTATGAACTCCGGTGTTAAAATAAAAAACCGGTATATCGGCTCCATAAAACGAAGCATGGTCAGAAGGGCCGTATCCTTCGGGAGAGAATGATGCCTTGAGACCACTTTGCGGGATTAGTTTGTTCAGGATGGCTTCGCCTTCATCCGATGTACCTGTTCCGCCGATACTGATCGATTTTGTTTCAGTGTTCAGCCGTCCGATCATGTCGAAGTTGATCATAGCTTTAATTTGCTTTTTTGGAACTACCGGATGGTCAACAAAATATCTGGAACCAATAATCCCTGATTCTTCTGCACCAAAGGCCACAATAATCATACTCCGTTTCAGTTTACTGTTTTCTGACTGCAGTTTCGAAGCCAGTTCAATCATTCCGGCAACACCGGAAGCATTGTCATCAGCACCATTATGTACAGCTACTG
The DNA here is from genome assembly GCA_964550695.1 of uncultured Bacteroidales bacterium. Classification (GTDB taxonomy): domain Bacteria; phylum Bacteroidota; class Bacteroidia; order Bacteroidales; family TTA-H9; genus CAZKCK01. Next base: position 37,263 of record CAZKCK010000009.1, read on the forward strand.
TATCAGGATTTCGTGAACCTGAGCCGGGGCCTCCCATTCCAAGGTGATCATAATGAGCTCCGATTACAATATATTCGTTTTTCAGTTTTGGGTCAGATCCTTCAATGAATCCAACAACATTGCAGGTTTTAATTTTTTCGAGCACAACGTCGGTTGTGGCTTCAATTGTTCCGGGTATGCTGAAGGATGCCGGCTTCATTGTGGTTTTATAATCTTTTTCGAGTACCTGTATGGTTTTGCCTTTTGAAATCATTATCTGATCGGCGACAGAGCGTTTAATTTGCAGAACCGGCAAACCGGCTGAGGAACTGCTTTTGTCATAAAACATAGCTACCAGTTTGTCTTCTTTTTCAACACCTTCAGGCGAAACGAATATAATTCCGGCAGCACCCATATCCTTGGCTGTTACAGCTTTGTCACGGTCATTGGCATAAGGTATGAATTTACTGTCCTGTTTTTCTGACTCAGGGTCGCCGCGAAGGATGACTACCCATTTGCCTTTTACTTCAACTCCTTCATAATCATTCCATTGCAGGCTGTCAGTCTTTATCTGAAAACCATAACCCACAAACACGGGTTCAGCAGAAATTGTAGCATTTAACGACCATGCCTGTGGTATAAAATCACTTCCTGCATTAAATTTTAGTTGATTGAAGGTGAGTGCGTTGTTTGTACCGGGTTTGGCTTCGGTTATTACGTCAAAGTATTGGTATCCATTGTCATTCAATAGTTTTATTCCATTTTGTTTAAGTGCTGCTGCAATAAAAGCCGCGGCCTTATCACCACCCGCTGTACCGGGTTTGCGGCCCTGCAGGGAATCAGAGGCTAAAATATCAATGCTGACTTTAATGTCAGCTGCTGAAATACGATTTTTTTGTGCACTTGCGCAGTAAACTGATCCAAGAAGGACGATTACTGAAAGCAGTTTTTTGAACATAGCTTTAGTTTTAATATTTAGTATCAATAAAAGTGTATTGGATGGCTATTTGTTCAAAAGTACACATTTTTGATTAAGTTTTGTATTTTTGTTAAAAGCTTTCATTATGGCAGGCAATCAAACCCTGAAATTGCTCTTTACAATACTGATATTTTTTACAGTTACACTATCTGAACCACTCAATGCGCAACCGACGGAGTTGTTGGTTCAAAAGGATAGTTTGCCCGGAGCTGTTGATTATTTTAAATCTTATGTTACTGATTTTAAATCAGTAGTGCTCTTGCCATTAAATTGGAACGACCGTGACTGGACTGTGGTTGGTTTTGCTTTAACCAGTGGTAGTGGTTTTATTTTAAGCGATCAGCCGGTATATGACTTTTTACAGAAAGAACATACTGTTTTTGGAGATAATGTTTCAAAATTTGTTTTTGAGCCTTTTGGATCCGGTGTCTATTCTATCCCGCTTGTGGCAGCAATGTATGGTTACGGGCGGTATACTGAGAATAACAGGATTGCTTTTGCTGCAATGCAGGGAATGAAAGCGATTGTGCTTGCGTCAGCTATAACAGGCGGAATTAAAATGGTTTTCCACAGACACAGACCCAATGAAGAGGATGGCCCCTATCAGTTTGATGGTATCGGATTCAGTACCGAACATCTCTCATTTACCTCCGGTCATACCGCTCTTGCATTTGCGCTGGCCAGCTCACTTTCGGGAAGTTTCAGTGATAGACCCTGGGTGGGAATTGTATCATATTCAATGGCTTCGCTGGTTGCGATTTCGCGCATTTACGATAAAGCCCACTGGCCTTCTGATGTTTTTGCAGGTGCAATTGTTGGGTATGTAGTTGGTAGAACTGTATCACTAAATCAATCAGATAAGAAGGATGCAAAATTTGGAATACAGCCCTGGTTTGGGGGCGGAGCGTCTGGTCTGCGACTGACTTACAGGTTTTAGGATTACTGTTCTTTTATTTTTCTGGCGATCCCTTCAACGGCCATCATGAGCGTGCTGGTAAGATCAGATTGCGAAGAGTAATTAGCCGAAAGCAGATTTGTTACCCGTCCCTCTTCAATAAAATTCCAGGCCTTACCCCAGCGCTCCTTTCGGTGCCGGTCATAAACACCTATGGTGATGCCATTGTAGCGACGGATTAGTGAAAAACATGGAACGTCAGTCAAGCCATCACCTACAAAAATCATATGCTCAAGTTTAATTCTGAAGTCCTTATAAGCCATGCGTTTATTCACCTCAAAAGGGTTTCCGCGTGCTTCCGATCCAATAATGCCTTTCGAAATCTGAAATATATATCTTGTTTTATCTGTAAATGAGACTACTTTTTTGGGAAATTTGATTTTGCCGTTGGCATCATAAATGAATTCTGAAGCCCAGATATCGGTAAAATGCTTTGCAATTTTTGTGTTTCTGGCTATTTCGCCAATTCCGCTGCTGATCAGGTAAAACTCGATGCCGATTTCGGGATCAGTCTTTCGGAGGTGTTCTCTGAGCAAGTCGAAAATGCGGGTTACCCCGTTATGGAATTTTAGCCGGTGTGCAAAACTGATGAGCCTTTCTTTGGTAATTGCGTATTCTTGAGAGGAGTTTGAAAGTTCAATTAAGCTGTAGAGATATGCCGGAATGGGATCCCAGTCGGCGTTATCGAGAGGTTGAACAGTCTCCTGCCAGAATTTACCGGCATCAAGACCCATGTCTTCCAGAAGCGCCGAAGTGCTGTCAGGTGCCAGGGTGTCGTCAAAATCAAAGATGACTGCAATTTTTTGCATTGAAGTTAAAAACAGGAAGAAAAAACCCCCTCATCCTGAGGGGGCGGTAAGATTTATTTTTTGCCGAGATATTCTGAAACGCCTTCATGCGTGGCTTTCATGCCTTTTTCGCCTTTGTGCCAGTTAGCCGGGCATACTTCTCCGTTTTCTTCGAAGTACTGCAATGCATCAAGTATGCGAATAGCTTCGTCAACACTGCGGCCCAACGGCAGGTCATTCACAACCTGATGACGTACAATGCCTTGTTTATCAATAAGGAACAAGCCACGGTAAGCTACGGGTTCCCCATCAAAATATGCGGCTTCATCTTCCGGATCATATTCATAATGACCTGCAAGTACATCAAAATTCTCTGCAATGGTTTTTGATAAATCAGATACTATCGGGAATTTAACCCCGTGTATACCACCCTGATTGAGTGGAGTGTTTAACCATGCCCAATGCGAAAACTTTGAATCAACCGAACATCCTACAACAGCACAATTTCTTGCTTCAAATTCTTCAAGCTTGTCCTGAAATGCAATGATTTCAGTAGGGCACACAAAGGTAAAATCGAGCGGATAGAAGAAGAAAACAACGTGTTTCTTGCCAATATACTGCTCAAGTGAAAATTTTTCAACAAACTGACCGCCATTTACAACGGCATCAGCTTCAAATAGTGGGGCTTTTTTGCCAACTAATACTCCCATGATTTTATTATTAGGATTTTTGATTAAGATTTGATTGTTACGTACAAATATAGTTCATTCTTGTTTAAAAACAAGTTTTTACATCAATTTGTTTAAGTCGGCTGTAATATTTCTCTTCTGACGGAAATCATACAGGGTTAGTTTACGCAGGTTAAAGTAGTTTACCCAATAACGTTGCAATGCTCTGATGTACCCTGACCGGGCCTGGTCTTTTTCGCTCTGCGCTATATTCAGGTCGGTAATGCTGATACGTCCGATCATGTACCTTGCTTTGGCAACCTGAAAACTTTTATTGGCTACAGTATCAGATTTTGCTGCAATCTTAAGTTGGTTTTTTTGCATATTAAACTGCATCACAGCAAGAAAAATCTCCTGATCAAAATCAAGTTTTTCCTGTTCAACCGAAGTTTTTACAAGTTCAGCATTCGATTCTGCCATTTTGATCCTGCCCTTCGCCTGACCCCAGTCGAGGATAGGTACATGAATTCCCAGACTAAGCTGTTGATTATCATCAGGATTTTTGTAAACATCGGGGATTGTTTCTGCATTTCCATTTAAGCCATATTCAACAGAGAGATTCGCTGAAAACCTGTTGTCGCGTTTTGCCTGGTTTACATTCATTTGCGCTTCAAGCAGGCGCCGGTCAAATGCAAGTGCCGCAGAACGGTTCTTGTGGGCTTGCTCAGTGGCTTCACCAATCGGAATATCAAAGAAATAGGCCTCATCAGGTGCAGTCAGATCAATTTTTTCGGTACCCTTTAACCGTAAAAATGATTTTAACCTGAACATGGCATTCTCAACCTCAAGCAACGCATTTTCCAGATCTGACTGTGATTTTAACAGGTTGAGTTCGAGTTGCAGAAGCTCATTCTCAGCAATCGTTCCCATGTTATACCTGCCTTTGGCTATCTGGTAAAGGGTGTCGTAATTGGCTTCATTTATTTCAGAAGTTTTTTTCTGAATCTGAGCGATTAACAAATTAAAAAAGTAATTCGATGCAGTTAGTGCAATTTGTTCATTGTCTTCAAGATACCTTTGTTTGGCTTCTTCATACTTTATAGGGTCAATTTTATGATCCCAGTAATACTGGTTAAAGGCGAAGATGGGTTGCTGGTATCCGATTGTAATGGGATTTGATAAATAGGATGTATTTGTGGTTGAGTCCTGATTGTTATCGAGCCGTTGCAAACTGCTTCTGGCATAAATGGAACCGCCTGTGTATCCAATAACTTTAGATAGCGACAGTGATGATGAATAACTTGTAAAGTTTTGTTTAACATAGGTTTCCTGACCATTGGGGAGTGTGTAGGTCGAAATACTCCTGTTAAATTCAGGCAAAGTGGCATCAAGGTTAAGTTTGGGCATAAACTGCGCCTTAAAACTGCGGAACTCCCAATAACTCGACCTGAACCTGTGTTTCGCAATCAGGGCGTCAGGTGACTGGGTTTGTGCTATGGTAATTGCATCTTCGAGACCCAGCTTTGCCACAACCTGACTCTGAGCCTGAAGATCAGCCAAAATACAGGTAAAAGCAATAATTATCAGTGGTTTATAAATTCTATTGATCATTTTTAATGCGTTGTTATTCATACCTGAGTGATGTTACAGGATCTTGATTTGCTGCTTTTTTAGCAGGCATAAATCCAAACAGGATTCCTACTGCAGCAGATACCCCAAATGAAATAATGATTGACAATGGTGATATAATCGTCAGAATATCAGCAAATTTTGTTATTCCTTTTGCCAGAGCAATACCCAATAATATCCCGATAATTCCGCCGCTGACGCTAATGATTGTAGCTTCGGTAAGAAACTGAAGGATAATATCTTTGCGCCTGGCACCTATCGCCAGACGAACACCAATTTCTTTTATCCGTTCAAGAACAGAGGCCAGCATGATGTTCATAATGCCGATTCCACCAACAAGTAACGAGATACTTGCAATAGCTCCCAAAACAATATTGAAAATATCCTTGGTTCTTTGTTCCTGCTTCAATAGCAATTCCGGGACTTTTACCTCAAAATCCTCTACCTGGTTATGTTTGCGTAAAAGCATTCTTTTTATTATTTCGCTGGTAATATTCAGTAATTTGCTGTCATTCACCTGCACGATGATTTTATCAAGCTGGTTAAACTGGCTTTGTTCTTCGCCTGATGATGAACTGAACATCATGAAACCTGCCCCGGAAATTACAGTACCTCCTCCGCCTGACACTAGTTTTGAGGTAACTACTGACCGGTCTTTTACGCGCATTAAAATTGTTTGTATGGGTGCATACACCTGTGTATTGTAATTGCTGATACCCAGTGTCTGGGCCGAGTTATCAGAAACTTCCCGGTTTTGAAGAACACCTATGATTTTAAGCCAAAGTGTACCGCATTTGATGGTTTGACCGATGGGGTCAATTTGTGGGAAAAATTTTGTCTTTACGTCAAATCCAATGATGCAAACCGGATTGCCTTTGATCAGATCGAGTTCGGCAAACATGGTTCCTTTCTCAAGCGGAAGGTTAAATAAATTAAAATAGTCAGTAGTAACTCCGCTCAGGTTTACTGTTTTGCTTTTACCCTCATAAATGGCCATTGTTTCATACATTACCTCGGGGCTTACCTGACTGGCAGTAGGAATTATCTGCCTGATGGCATCAGCATCCCTGAGTGAAATTCCGGCAGAGAAGGCTTTTTTTACCTGTTTTCCTTTTTCTTCTTCCGTTTCCTTTTTCTGCGTTTTTTCAGATAAGGGCGTAATAATGATATTGTTAACTCCAATCAATTTCATCTGATCAAGGATTTCCTTTCGGGCGCCATTGCCTATGGCCATCATCGAAATAACGGCAGCAACACCAAAAATAATCCCCAGAGCCGTAAGTATTGACCTTACTTTATTAGCGATTACTGCATCCAGCGCGATGTTCAGAATGTGAAAATATCTTGTGCCTGAAATCATAGCTTATTTTTTTAACGCAGTTTTTTTAGCTGCCTCTTTTTTTAAGGGTGAAAGCTTTTCGAGTGTCCAACTGTCGCCATTATCTGGTTTCGATAAAAGGATTTTATCTCCTTCTGCCAGCCCTTCTTTTAAAATTATCTCATTTTCATTGCTTTCACCTAACCTGACTTCCTGACGTACGGAATTTATAAATACATATGAGATTGAATCGGTTGTGTGAACGGCTTCTAAAGGTATTGAGAGCACATTGTCAATTACCGAAGTAATAATTGTACACTTGGTGGTCATGGCCGGACGAAGAATTGTATCGTATTCATTTACAGAAATTTTAACCTCAAAAACTTTAGCATTTGAACCCTGAATCTGTTCACCGATATTGGCCACTTCGGTAACTTTGCCTGTAAGTTTTTTATCGGGGAAAGCATCAATGCTGATTTCCGCCAACTGACCGGTCTTTATTTTTGATATATCAATTTCGTTTACATACGTTTTTGTGATCATTTTGGTCAGATCCGGGAGCGTGGCCACTGAATTGTCCCAGCCGCTTACCTGCGCCCCGACGCCCATTTTCTTGCCGTCCCAGTCACGTTTGTAGATCAGCATCCCGCTTTTGGGTGCTTTTACCACAAACCCTTCCCTTACTTTTACCAGATTCTCAAGCTGGCGTTTAACCTGTTCATAGGAAGCATCCACATCCTGCATATTTGCCCGGTTCTTGTCATATCTCAGCTTGTAGTTTTTAATCGTCTGTTCATAAGAGCGTTCTGATTTTTCAAGTCCTATTTCTGCCTGACGAATGGTGGCAGGAGGTTCATATTTTGATTGATCAAGAATGATTTTCTTTTCTTCAAGCGCATATTTCAGGTTAAGCAATTCATCACGGGCGGCGCGCATTTCAATTGATGTGTCGATTCTTGTTTTGGTAACCTGTGTCTCAAGCTTTTCGAGTTCGGTTTCCTTGTCCTTGATTTTATTGCTGATCTCGGTCTGGTCAAGGCGGGCCACATATTGCCCTGAATCAACAATTGACCCGTCAGCTATAATGTCTTCGATGGTTGTCCGCCATATCCCAACCTGATTCAGGCCTTCGGGTCCTTTTACTTTTTCTGAGTTTTGGGCTTCCAGTTCTCCGGTAGTCGTTACGGAGATTTTAAAGGCCCCTTTTCTTACGGTTGTAAATATCTCACCTTCTGAGCTATTTCCTCTTCGGGCTATATACACTACAACCAGGATAATGACTAACAATGAAACTCCAATGATAATGTTTCGTTTTTTCATGTGACTTGTGTTTCAGTTTAGCAATGATAAATTAAATAATTAAAAAAAAGAGATAACATTTCTAAGCGCAGCAATGGCAACAACATACTGTAAACGCTGCCATTGCAAAAGTATTTTAAATTAGCATATATTTAACAAAAAAAAAGAGGGCTGCCATCCGGCAGCCCAATTAAATTTATTTTTAACAGAACAATTTGGTATTATTGCCCGAGATAGGCTTTAAGCAATCTGCTGCGTGAAGTGTGTTTCAGTCTGCGGATTGCTTTTTCTTTGATTTGCCGCACTCTTTCGCGTGTCAGGTCAAATTTGGCACCAATTTCATCCAGGGTCAGACCATGGTTTATTCCAATGCCGTAATACAGATTAATGACTGCCCGTTCTTTTTCTGAAAGCGTGGCAAGCGTACGTTGAATTTCACTATTAAGCGATTCAGTTATCAGTACTTCGTCGGTTGCCGGACCGTCATTATTCACGAAAACATCAATAAATTTGGTGTCTTCATCTTCAACCAGCGGGGCATCCATCGAAACATAATGTGTTGAAATCTTTAATACTGCATCAACTTTATTTTCAGGTAAGTCGAGACTTTCAGCTATTTCGCTCGCCGAAGGCATTCTTTCAAGTTGCTGTTCCAGTCTGGAGGTCACTTTTTTGATTTTATTCAGCGACCCAACCTGGTTCAGCGGTAACCTGACAATACGCGATTGTTCAGCAAGAGCCTGTAGGATTGATTGACGAATCCACCATACAGCATATGAAATAAACTTAAAACCCCTTGTTTCGTCAAATTTCTGGGCAGCCTTGATGAGACCAAGGTTACCCTCGTTAATCAGATCAGGAAGACTAAGCCCCTGATTCTGATATTGTTTGGCAACAGATACAACAAAGCGAAGGTTTGCTTTACAAAGCTTTTCCAGAGCTTTCTGATCGCCTTCCTTGATGCGTTGCGCCAGCTTAACCTCTTCATCAGCCGTAATAAGTGCCTCACGACCAATATCCTGAAGATATTTGTCGAGTGAAGCCGTTTCACGGTTCGTGATGGATTTGGTAATTTTAAGTTGCCTCATTGATGTTTAAAAATTAAAAATTATAGAAAGGCCTGTATGATGTTTTGACCAGTACGATGTTAAAAAAATACCGGGCACTTTTCACCCTCACAAATCCTTAGGTAATATAACAAAATTTCCTCATGTTTGTTTTATTGCCGCGATTTAATTTTGCTAAGATAGGGAATGTTTTCAGCATTGTCAAGTGCTGATAGAAAAAAGTCTGAAGATTTTCGGATCGGGGTTTTTTCAGAGCCCCAATCCGTAATAAGCCCTCATTCCGTTGGGGTAAATTCCTTCAATCAGCAGCCCTCCGCGCTTACCCTTCAATGATTCTTCAATGTCGGCTGCTGAGTTAATCTTTACGCGGTCAATCCGGGTGATAATAAACCCTTTTTTAATACCTATTGAAGCCAGCGCACCCTGATTCAGTTCCGTTACTTCCACACCATTCTGAATCCTCAGATTTTTTTTGACTTCATCACTCACAGGTGCAAATCCGGCGCCTAGTTCCTGCATGTACGATGGCTCTGTGCGTTTTACCAGACTGGTGTTCCCTGAACTGTTCGTAAGCGTGATTTCAAATTTCAGGGTTTCTTCATTTCTCAGTACATCCACGGTTAGTTTATCTCCCGGGCTGTACTGACTCACGATTTCAACGAGTTCTGAATTGGAATTGACCGGAATACTCTGTACCTGAGTAATTACATCCCCGGTTCGCATACCGGCTTTTTCCGCCGAACTGTTCTCGGTAAGACCTGAAATGTAAACACCCTTGATGCCGGATAAGTTTTTTTCTTTCACCAGACTGGCATCAACTTCCCTGATCTGAACCCCGAGAAACGCGCGTTGTATTTCGCCATACTGTAGCAAATCACGAATGACTTTCCTGACAATATTTACAGGAATTGCAAAAGAATAACCTGTGTAAAATCCGGTACCAGAGGCTATTGCGGCATTAATGCCAACGAGTTCACCCCTGGTATTCACAAGTGCTCCACCACTATTCCCTCTGTTTACGGCAGCATCAGTTTGAATAAAAGATTCTATCGATTGACCGTTTTTATCACTTAATATGTTGATGTTTCGTGCCTTGGCGCTCACAATCCCTGCTGTAACTGTTGAAGTAAGGTTAAATGGATTTCCAACAGCTAGCACCCATTCACCCACCTGAACCTGATCGGAATTTCCGTAATTCAGAAAAGGAAGATCAACAGCATCAATCCGGATAAGTGCAAGGTCACTGCTGGGATCAGTGCCCACGATACTGGCTTTGTAAACCCGTTTGTCATTCAACGTAACTTCAAGGTCTGAAGCATCCTGCACAACATGATTGTTGGTAACAATGTAGCCATCAGGCGAAATAATAACTCCTGAGCCGGTACCTGTAATGGCCGGCTGGTTGCCTCCATAGTAACCACCGTTGAAGAAACTCTCGAAAAAATCGTCATAAAGGTTGTTTTTACGTGCAAATTCAGCTTTAATGTGCACTACCGCATGAACACTCATTGCCGCTGCCGCAACAAAATCAGAAGGAGGAACAGGCAGTCCGGTGAATGATGTGGCCTGAACTGGTATGTTCTGCTTATCAGAATAGGAAGGTCTGCGTTTTTCTGCTATTTTATAAATGCCCACTGCCATGATTCCGCCAGCAAGGGCAACCAACAATAAACCCAATACTTTTTTCATAAAAATGGTTTTTTAATTTTAAATTAAACGATGGTTTTTTTATCACATTATTACAGCCTTTGTTAAAGTTTAGTTAACCCCGGCCGCAGTTTTATACTATATTTGTTGCCACGTCCTCAACTATTGTACCTAAAGTTTTGCGGTGATAACCCCATTGTGTTAATTTGCTATTTAAATACTTGAATTTCAGTTTTTTGATATAAGTGTTAAAATGTATTAATAAGCGTTAAATGTTAATTGAATTCTACAAATATCATGGCACCGGCAATGACTTTGTCATTGTTGACAACAGGGCTGACAGTTTTTCAGCTACCCGCGAACAAATTGCGTTGTTGTGCCACCGCAGGTTTGGAATAGGCTCGGATGGGCTCATGTTGCTGAATAATAGCAGCCATGCTGATTTTGAAATGAAATATTATAACAGCGATGGCAATCCATCAAGCATGTGCGGAAACGGAGGCAGATGTATTGTTGCATTTGCCGCCAGAATGGGGTTAATAACAAAAAAAACTGCTTTTATCGCCCCTGATGGCATGCATGAGGCTGTAATACTCAATAATGAACGCGATACTTCGGTCATCAGTCTTAAAATGGCAGATGTTGCATCAATTTCGAAAGTTAAAAAAGATTATATCCTGAATACTGGCTCTCCGCATTTTGTTCGTTTTGTGAATGATGTTTCTGATTATGAAGTTGTTGATGAAGGCAGAAGCATACGTTATTTTGAAGATTACAGCCTTGAAGGGATTAATGTAAATTTTGTGTCAGCGCATGAAGATTATATTTTTGTGCGCACCTATGAACGGGGTGTGGAAGACGAAACCCTTAGCTGCGGAACCGGTGTTACTGCCGCTTCCCTTGCCTGGGCTACTGTAAATGAATTAGATGCAGGTACTGTAAATGTGCACACCAATGGCGGCAATCTAAAAGTGAGATTTGAGAAGCATGGCAGGATTTTCAGCGAAGTTTTTCTGGAAGGTCCTGCACAATTTGTTTTTAAAGGTACCATAGAAATTGATGATTAAAGGAACAGCAATAGGTTTAAGGGCTTTGGAACCCGATGATGCCGACATGCTTTTTGGTTGGGAAAATGACGAAAAGCTATGGCATGTGAGCAATACACTTGCGCCATACTCCAGATTTGCCATTGAGCAATATGTACTCAATTATTCTGCGGATATTTATGCAAGCCGTGAATTAAGGTTAATTATCACTACGCTGGATGGTAATATTTCAGTTGGAGCCATCGATCTGTTCGAGTTTGACCCCTTGCATTTGCGGGCAGGAATAGGAATAATGGTTCATGAGCAATACCGCACAATGGGTTACGCAAAGGAAGCCCTATCGCTGATGATCGGATTTTGCTTCAGGCATCTGGGTCTGTATCAGATTTATTGTAATATTTCTGCCGGAAATGAAACCAGTATTCATTTGTTTCGTACACATGGTTTTGAATTGGCTGGCAGAAAGAAGGATTGGGTGAGGTATAACGGTAAATGGCAAGATGAATTAATACTTCAACTGTTTAATACTTCCTTAGTTTGATATGGCATACTATTTAGATAAATATCGCTCCGGCAGAAGGAAAAGGACACCTTTTCAGAAGTTTGTGTTTTATACACTTCTCGTGTTAATTGGTGTTTCATTGGTTGTTGCATATTTGCTATATAAAGCCTTGTTTGGATCAAATGTCTGGATTAAAAGCGGTACAGCAACCTATGTGAATATTCCGACGGGTGCTGATTTTGAAAAAGTGAAGGAAGTTTTTTATGCTCAGGGAATTATTGAAGACCGGACTTCGTTTGAATGGCTTGCTGGC
>CAZKCK010000010.1:0-37685 GCA_964550695.1 uncultured Bacteroidales bacterium
TTATACGACCAGCTCCTGGTGAACTCCCCCAGATCCGGAAGGAAGCAAGGGTAGCTGGTTGAGCGGTGCGATATAAGTAGCTTACCCATTTTTTATGCGCTTTTCTTAAATATACAATTAGTAAACATACGTTCGTGTTTTATTTAGTGAATGACTCATTTACAGTACATTAATATTTAAGTTTTTCGCGTAAAATTTTAGCTCCGGTACGGCTTAAGGGTATTTTTGAATTGTTTTTCAGCACAATCAGATAGGTATCTTTAGAATAGGGTTCAATACGCGAAATGTGTGAAACCTGAATTATAAACGACCGGTGTACTCTTATAAACAATTCATTGTCAAGATGATCTTCGAAATACTTCATGGTCTTTTGTTTCAGAAACTTTCCACCTGAGGTATGCAGCATCACATAATCATCTGCCGATTCAATGTAAATAATCTGTTCAACCGGTATCACTTCGATCTGATTGTTGTTTTTAACAACCACTCGCTGTATTTTATTATCTTGATTATCAATGCTTTTTAAGATATTCTCAGTCTGGCTGGTGGGAAACTGTTTCATTGTTAACTTTTGAACAGCCCTTGCCAATGCTTCTTCAAATCTTTTTTGGGAATAGGGTTTCAGCAGATAATCCGTTGCATTCATTTCAAAGGCTTTGATAGCGAATTCATCCCAGGCAGTTGAAAAGATTACAAGCGGTTGATGATCAATAACTTCAAGTAATTCAAAACCGTTGAGTTTCGGCATCTGAATATCAAGAAAAATCAGATCGGGTTTCAATTGATTGATGGCTTTCAGAGCTTCAAAACCGTCGGTACATTCAGCAATGATCTCAATTTGCGGATTACTTTCCAGGTATCTGATGATTAACTGGCGTGCAAGTTCTTCATCTTCAATAATGATTGCGCTGATTTTGGTCATAGCTGTTTTTGGGGTATTTTAAGTTCAACTTCAAACGCTGATTCTGTTTTACGGATGGTCAGCAAATCGCTCTGTTTGTAATAAATTTCAAGCCGGCGTTGTATGTTTTTTATTCCCAGACCTTTGCCGCGCCTTGGAACACTTTCAGCACTAAAATTATTTCTGAGTTGTATAATTAATGTATCACCGTATGGGTAGCAGTTTAATTCAATATGGATTGTTCCTGTGCTTTCGTTTACTCCATGTTTAATCGCGTTTTCATACAAGGGTTGTAGCATCATATTGGGAATCATCATGTTTTTGCATTCGGTGTGGATATTTTCTGTTGTCTGCAACCTGTTTCCGAAGCGTATCTTCTCGATATTCATATAACGTCTGATATTCTCAAGTTCATCAGGCAAGCGGTGCATTTCATTCTCATCAGTACGAATTGTATAGCGCAGAAAATCTGACAATTCAATAATCATTTCATGTGCCTTCACGGCATTAAATAAGGTTAGGGAAGCGATGGAATTCAGGCTGTTAAATAAAAAATGAGGATTGATCTGGGCTTTTAGCAGGCTTAATTCAGAATCACGTACCAGACGGTTCAGTTCGGCTTCGCGCATCATTTGCTCTTTTTGCATTTCGAGCGTATTGATCAGATAATAAATCATCACAATGATCGAATAGAGCAGCATTCCGTAGAACGCCCTGACCGGGAGTGAATAATATAAAAAAGCTGTGTATCCTTTTTCAGATTCGAAGATAAAGGATAGAAAATAATAACTTATGAATAGCCAGATACTTATAAGTGAAATTGCAGTAAATACATGATTTTTTAAAACCGTCAGAAATCCTGATGAAATGATTGAAAATCCTTTGATGATAAACCAGATCCCTATACTGAAAAGCATAAACAAAATGGTGCTGGTAAATGAATCAACAAGCGCAATTTGAATGCTTAAATGAATGACATAGTATAAAAAGGCAGTATGGACACCTGCCAGAAGTGCCCACATGCCTGAAAAGTAAACTAAATTTTTATTTTTTAAAAACAGCGGGTTCATGCCTTATTTGTAACTCTTTAATTCAACCCCGCCAAAAATGACCCCACCTTTCAAAACAAGTTCTCTGGTAGTATTTTGCAAATCAGGGCTTATCATTCTTTTATCTGATACTCCTCCAAAAATAGGTGAAATTTCTGAAGTAACCTTCCATGAAGCCGGGACAATGATTTCAACTCCTCCGAAAATTGCATTTACTGTGATAATATTTTTTCCTTCAGCCAGTTGCGCATTGGTAAGATTAATTTCCGAACCGGAAAATATACAGTTAACCCTTCCACCGCTCAGGTTTTGAGATGTAATTATTCTGTGGCCGCCACCAAAAATACTCGATTCATCAAAAAAATCATCACTGCTGATTTCCTTATGAGTGAATAAATCGCCTTTTTCTTTTTTTTCGGAATTCATATAGTTGTAAATCAGATAAATTCCAATTGCAATCAAAATTACGGGCCAGTACAAATGAAATGAAAAGTTTGGAATGAGGTCGAGTCTGGGAAGGATAAAAAAACCACCGATCAGAATTAACACCACACCGGAAAAACTTCCGGAATGTTTAAGTAGCGAATAAATTCCGATGGCTATCAGCAGCATGGGCCAGCTTATTAGAATATGACTCAGGAATCCGGGGATAAAGCCGAGGCGTTCCATCAGTAGGATACCGCCAATTCCAATTAAAAATGCTCCAGTTAAAATAACATTGTTTGATCTTTGAGTTTCCATAATAAATTTTTTTAAGAGTTTGATGAAGCAAAGGTATATATTGGCGATGGCCGGTTCAAGTGAAAATAGGTTAATAAACGGCAGTTACCGGTAATATGCAGAATTTTACCGGCAAACTGCACTTGATTACGTATAAAAAAAGCCTCCCGGAGGAGGCTTGAGAAAGTAATGGTTGAAGTTAGGAATTTTGGAATATCGATTTATCTAATCATTTTTTATGTATGATACTTATTCCTTATTTCCTAAAATCCAATTAATTAGTTGAAATTGTAACGGATACCAATCTGAGCCTGCCACCTTGAACTCAGCAAGCCTGAATCGTCGATGCTCCAGATTTCGCCTTTGGGTTTTTCGTAGGTAAACTTTGGTGTGGTACCATCTGATTCAAATCCTTTGAATTTCACGAGTGAGTAGTTGCCATAATAGCCTGATACAAAGTATCTGCGGCCAAAATCGCTGCTGATTAAGTTGCCCAGATTGAATACATCAAAAGTCAACTGCAGTGTATTGCGTTTTCCACCAGCACTGATGTAAAGATCCTGAGCAATGTGTAAATCAAATATATGTTCAAACGGAGTGCGAGATGCGTTACGTTCTGCATAGGTTCCACGACGTGTACTTAAGTACCCATCGTTGGTAATAAAATCATTGAGGTCAGTCCACTGTTGCTCTTTTGACAGAGTAATATTTCCATCGGCGTCTTTGATATCAACAAGGTTAATATCAGCGGCATCAACCGGAACATAAAGCAGTTCAAGGGCCTGATTGTCTTCACCAAGAAGATTCGGAGCTTTTCCGCCATCGGCATATCCATATGAATAGCGTTGACCACTCTGACCATTGTAAACCAATCCGATAGTTGTAGCTAAATGGTTGGCATACTCAATTTTATAATTCAGGAAACCGATTACGCGGCTGCCCATATCATAATCTGAGGTGGCAAGGTCGAGGCTGTTTTTACCGTTCACATTGGGTACGCGCCATTGTGATGAATTTTGTGAGGAAACGCCATCATTCATTGATTTTGCAGCGCCGAATGAATAAGCCAGACTTCCGCTGAGACCGTGCCAGCCGTTGTGCTGAAGTTGGGCTGTAATATTGTAGGCATTACCTTCACTGGTATTGTATGCATAAATCACATCAGTGTATTTATAACCGGAATGGTTTTTTTTGAATACATCAAGAACACCCCATATTGGTCTGTCATCTCCACCGTTGGTAATGTTATTAACCTGTTTGTACCTGAAGTTATAGTACATTATATTATTCAGGTTCTTTGAGTAGGTGAAATCCAGGGTTCCGATGAAACCTCCGGGAAGTTTATGATCAACAGCCAGACTCCCACGCAACACCTGAGGGTATTTAAAGTCTTTTGCAAAAAGGTCGATCTGTCCTGAGGGGGTGATTTTTGCAGTAGGATCGTAAGTCGGAGTCTGACTCTGCCAGTCGGGGTTAAAAGCTACATCGAAACTACGGACACCGCCTAACATCATACCATTGTTGTTATACATACCACCCGGCCATACAAAAGGTAAACGACTGGTAAAAATTCCAATACCACCACGTACCTGAGTTTTCTGATTTTTTGTTACATCCCAGTTGAATCCAATACGGGGTGAAATCAGAATCTGAGCTCCCGGTGCTTGTCCGGTTTCAGCATTCAGTTCAGGGGCATAGGTTTCGCCAGCCATTTCCATTCTGATGCTATCAAGAACATTGTCATTAAACTGAGAATTTACCGTCGGATCATCAAGGAACATTGGGATATCAAAACGGATCCCGGCTGTAATTTTAAAATTGTCATTTACCTGCCAGTCATCCTGGAAATAGAAACCAAGCTGCAGGGTGTTGAATTCTGTGGCGGCTTTTGATCCATCGCCTGTAACTCCGTCAATTAATGAGAAAGTACGGTCATATTGTGTTGCAAGTGAATCATTGATAAAGTCATCAATGGAAGCAAACTGATAGGAACCATAGTTTTGACGAACAAACAGGTTGTAGTTTTTGGTAAATTCATTGTGTGTTCCGATTGTAATGGAATGTTTGCCAAGATACCAGTCAAAATTGTCGGTTAATGTAATAACATCCTGATTTAACTGATTACCGGTTGAAAATTCTTCTGAACCAAAGCGGATGTAACTTGTACCATCTTTAATGGCTACAAACGGGAAGTCCTGGCCCATGGGGTCTCTGTCATCGCGAACAAATGTAGCACCTAAAATCAGGTTATTGGCATATTTGTTACCAAAAATACTCTTCAGTTCAATTGCAGAGGAATTGGTTGTGCTGGGGAAATAAACACCTGAATTGGAAAAGTAAAGGCTTGATTTACTTGATACATAAGGTGAAGTGTTTTCAGCTTTTGTATACTGGTGACGGAACAACAACTTGTGGTTTTGATTGATATTCCAGTCGAAACGTGCAAAAATCTTAGTACCATCAAGTTTTTTGGTAGCATCGTTGTAAACACCCGGGTCATAACCGTATGAATTTATTTTGGCAATTAACTGATCGAGTTTGGCTGCATCCGTTGTGCCACCATAACTGCTGAGCAGGAAAGGTGAAGGGGTTTCATCTTTCTGCATTTCAACATTGGCAAAAAAGAATAATTTGTCCTTGATAATGGGACCGCCAACGCGTACACCATAAGTTTTTGATGAGAAGTCGGGTAGTTTTGTCTTTTCAACTTCAGGATCATCAGTTGGTGTTTTTCCGGCAAGACTCTGATTGCGGAAATAATAATACGCTGATCCTTTGATTTCGTTATCACCCCTGCGGGTTACAGCATTAATGCCGGCACCGGCAAATCCTCCCAATTTAACATCAAAAGGAGCAATACTAACATTAAACTGATCGATGATATCCATCGAAAACGGGCTGATACCCGTCTGACCACCATTCGTTCCGGATTCAGATAATCCAAAAACGTCGTTATTTACGGCACCATCAATGAAGATGGCATTGTACTTATTGCTCATTCCGGCTACCTCAATACCACCATTCTGGGTAACTCGGGCCTGGGGTGTCAGACGTGTAAAGTCAGTAATGTTGCGTGAAATAGTTGGCATCCGGTCAATGTTTTCACGTGTCACCTGAGTCTCAGCTCCAGTACGGTTACCATCGATAATGATGTTTTTTTCGGATTTAATTTCAACACCTGCCAGTTGTGATGATTTCTCTGACAAATTGGCGTTAATACGTTGAACCTGACCTAAAGATAGGAATATTCCTTCTTTGGAATAAGCGTCAAAGCCCACATACGAAACAGTCATGGTATAGGGTCCTCCAACGTTCATGTTGGGTAGTCTGTAAAAGCCGTTGACATCGGTGGTAGTTCCATACTGTGAACCTGAAGGCACATGTACTACCATCACAGTTGCACCCGGAAGGGTGGCTCCGCCTGACCCTGTTACTTTTCCGTTGATACCGGAAGTTGTTACCTGCGCAAAGAGCAGGGAGGCACTGAAAATCAGTACCAAAGTTAAGAAATTTCTAAGCAAACTTCGTTTCATAATAACGCTGGTTTTGGTTTATAAAATGAGAATGATAAAATTATAAAGCTATTTTTAATTATGCCAATATTATATTCAAAACTTATTAACTTTTATTTAATTGATAATAAGTAATTTAAATAAATTTCAAAAAAAATTGTTCATAAGTAACCTCATAAACTGAATCGGGGGCAAAATTAACAAGTGACTTTGGAAGAGTTATTACGAAAAGTTTAAGTTTTTACATTCCGATATTTAGCCTGAACGAAAAGGTTCTTCCAAAACCCCAGAAACCACTGAATGTTTCCATCGTATGTGTTGCCCCGTCATCACCGCGAATGATGTAGTCAGTATCAAAAATATTTGAGCAATTAATTGATGCATAGGCACTTTTATTAAATAATTCAAAAGGGAGCCCAATCTGCATATCGGTGATGGAATAGGAGGGGAGCCTGAATGATTGCTGAACATCATCGGGATTGTTGCGAATTGCCGGATCAAAATCGGCATAAAACCGGTCGTAATAATTATAAATCAGGCTTAAATCTATCATATTCAATGCTTTAACTTTTATGGTTGCACCCAGTTGTGTCTGTGGTGCATCACCAACCATCAGACCCTTGGCATATACATGCGTTGTATCGATGGCTATATTTTCGTTGTTAAACAGCACAGCATCAACATTATTCTGCCATTTCCAGTTTCCTAAAGAACCAAATATTGCAATCTCACACCGATAATCGGGTTTGATTGACAGTTCAGTCTCAATTCCTGAATGTACAGCATTCAGACCATTTACCATTGCCCGTGTTTTTGCATTATTGTCAATGAGCTGATATTCATTTGAAAGGATAGATTTGTCTTTCCAAACCGTATAATATGCATTTATTTTAAATCTAAAACTATTAAAGAGAAGGCCATATCCGATTTCTGAAGTAAGATTTTTTTCATTTTTTATGGTTCCTGCAGGATTGTTGTTGTAATTGGGAAATACAAATTTGTGATAAGGCGCCCTTGACGCAAGCCCGGAATTCACATAAACATTTTGGTTCTCAGAGAGATTTATATTTATACCAGCCTTAATTTCACCCCCTGGCTTTGTAACAACTTCGCTGGAAGTATTTTTCAGATAATTGTACTGGTCGTGCCGCTGATACCAGTTTTGTGAAGCATTTGCAATAAATAAGGCCGTTATTGCCTTTCTGCTATATTCAATCTGAGTGAATGCCGATGTCAGACCAACCGTTGCGCCATTGTCGATACGCACTTTATCGCCCTGATATTTTTGTATCGTCCTGTCCCCACGGCCTTCAATGGCCCAACCATAATCATCAATAAAATATTGGCCTCCAAGCAAATCGTCAATTTCTTCCCATAGTTTACTACGGAAATACCTGGCATGAAACCCTGCCGTTAATTTCAGGTTGGGCGATATTTCGTGATTCAATGTTGATAACAGACCAGCCCAGTAGTGTGAAGCCAGAAAAAGCGTCTGAGCATTTTTTGAGAAATTCCGTAAGGTATCACCTGAGTTTGTAATATAATAATCAGTATGTTGCGTGTTTTCACCAGCAATAGCATTCCAGTCGATCTGACCGGCTGTATTCCGAAAATTGAAAACGTAATTGCCTGAAAAGTTCTCGGCCCATTTACCACCCCCTGTTCCAAATGAGTAATAAGCTGAAGTACTGAGTATTGAATTGGCACTGAGTGTCCAGTAATGATTAAGACTGATTTGCGGTTTATGGTAAAAGTTTTCAGAAAGGTTATTCATTTGTCCGTTGTAAGTACCCCAATCTTTATTGAATTTATTGCCAAACAATTCATGCTCTTTTTGTGTAAGTTTAAAATTCCGTTGCCCGTGACGTTCAGGTGAACCCATCGCTGTAAAAACAAGTTTATGTTTGTTATTAAACTGTTTTCCAAGGGTAAGCAGGTATGACCAGGCATCAACATGCGTTGCATCAATATATCCGGGACCATACGTGTGTGACCCGACGAAAGTAACTGTCATGCCGTTTTTGAGTTTACCGGTAGAATAATTGAAACCCTGACGAACATTGCCATAATCAGTCATTTGAAGGTCAAGACTCCCACCTTTGTCGGTTTCTGTGGTTTTTGTAATAATGTTAATTGTTCCGCCTACTGAATTGGCGGCAATTCTAGAAGCCCCAAACCCTTTCTGTATCTGTATACTTTGTGTTGCATTGCCCAATCCATCCCAGTTTGACCAGTAAACCAGGCCGTTTTCAACACTGCCAACCGGAATCCCATTCAGCATCAGGGCAATATTTTCCTGTTTAAAACCACGTATATTGATTGCCGCATCGCCCGATCCACCGCCGGTACGTGTTGCGTAAATTCCTGAAATTGTTCGTAAAACTTCGGGAAATGAGCGATCGCCCGTAGCAAGAGATATTTGTTTTGCATCAATATTTCCAGTACTAACCGGAGTTTTCCTGTCTTCGGCAACCGAAGCTATAATTTTAACTTCATTTAAATCAATCGATGCCTGTTTTAAGTAGATTGTTCCTGTATTTAGCTCATTTTTAGTTATTTCAAACGGAATTTCATTTTTGCTGAAACCGGTAAGCGTAATCACTAACTGCCCTTTGGCGATTGGTGATTTTAAATTGAAATTACCGTGCTCATCGGTTGAAGTTCCGGTTGTGGTGTTGTAAATGCGAACATTGGCATTTTGCAGAACTTTGTGTGAATCCTGATCTTTAACGGTACCCTGAATAAGCATCTGCGCCTGAGTCATACTGCTGATCAGCAGTAAAAAAATGATGGTAATGATTCTTGTGGTTGACATAATGGTATGTAAAAAAATAATAATGCCCTGATCGAAACCGTCAGGGCACACTATCGGGATGTCAGCAATACCGAAAACCGGCATTACCACAAAGTAATCACCTCAATAGAAAACTTCTTCCATCCAGACTTTAACTGTCGGTACCGGAGTTTCACCAGTTCAATCCCGTTTTACCGGGAGTCGCGGACTATACCGCCGATCGGGAATTTCACCCTGCCCTGAAGATTTTCGCTTGCAAAATTACAGAATCATTTTAAATTACAAATTTTTTATAGCGAGAAAAAATAAATGTTTAAGTAAGCTATTCTTATTCAAATGATTATACAATAATTATTTTTCGGGTGAAAACATCGGATCCCATGGTGGAAGCATAACCGGTTTTTGCTTCAGCAATTCAAGTGTTTGGGGATCAATAAATTTCTTGTGAACAACGGTCCTGAACATATATTCGTCAAACCATTTGTCGGTCATGATCAGATGACCGTTAAAACCTGAATCGCCCCAGCTATTTTCGAGCAACCATTTATCGGTTTTTCCATTTTTATCAACATCAGCGGCAACCAACGTCATTCCGTGTGAAGATGAACTTTCAAATGTAACGATTCTCTGTTTTTTGTCCATGCCAAAATTTATCCCGAAAAGCGCCTGATAATCAAAATTATCCACATCAAGCACGCCTTTGTCTTTATCGAGTTGTTGGCCAACATCACACGAAAAATAAAGTGCTTCGCCAGCTTTGATAGAGTTTAGCGCGTATTCCTTTATTTTTGAAACCGGCAGGTTCAGGTATTTCCAGTCTGTTCCTTCATATGTATTGCGGTCAAACTGGATATTGTACACCTTGTTGTATTCACGGCTCGGATCATCCATCAGCATTACATATTCATTCAGGTCAACATTTACAAATTCCTGATAAAAGATTTGTGGAGTATAAGCTTTCATTTCGCTGAGCTTGCCGTCTTCATCTTCATACCTCCAGTTAAAATCAGTGGGTGGCTCTCCCAGACACAAGGCGAGTATGCGGTAAATATCCGAAAGCATTTCTGTTTTTGCTATTAGAAAATCAGTTGATTTTATGCCTTTTGAATACATCTCTCTCAAAATCAGGCCATCTTCACGAAGTTTCCTTGCGAGTACCGAAGTCATTTTTGAAGTATTTTCGCTTTGCATGGTTTCCGGCATAACTGATTCAGGTACAAGACCGTATTTTTGGGTAACATTTACAAACCCACTCCATACACCGCCATCTCCTATCGGATTTTTTAACAGCCATTCCACAGTGCGGTCATCTATGGGTTTTGAGGCATTGTTAATCATTTCCTGCAGATACAGGTTGGCTTTCTCCAACTGGTCATAGAAAAATGAAAAGTTATGTGAAAAAGCCAAGTCTTTCATTTTATATTTTTCAATTACCCGGGCCCGCATCACATTCTGACTGGCAAATAACCAGCATCTTCCACTCGATTTCTGATCTGTAATTCCCTTACTTTTAACCCTGTAAGTGAAATACTTATCCGTGTTTTGCTGGTTCGTCCTGCTGAGTGATAGCTTAGCAATAGGATTGGCTGATATGGCATTTTGAAGAGGAACACTTGTTTGATTATGTTTAAAATCAGCCCTGAATTTTGTCAGTAAATCAGGCGTGATCGTATTTTCAGGAATGTTTTGCCCATAAATACAAGTACTTAGCATTACAAAAGCAAATAAATAAAGAATCGTTTTCATACATTTTGATTTACTGCAAACCTAATAATTTTCATTTAAACCGGCAAAATGTTTCACAACCAACACATAAAAGAAAAGGCTATCTTATTCAGATAGCCTATCTTTAATAAATGTTTAAATGTCAATTATTTATGATAAGTTTTTTAACAAACTTGTGGCTGCCGGCAGTTACTTTTACAAAATATACACCATTGGCCAGAGTTTGGGTGTTGACGTTGAATCTGGAAGTTCCGGCACCAAATGCTTTTTGATTTTCCTGAAAAACCTTTTGTCCAAATAAATCAATTACTTCAATATCAGATATTTCAGATTTAGGAAGTTCTATCTGAAAACTTGTTATTCCGGAAGCGGGATTGGGAAATGGTCCGGAGAAATTGTAGTTATTTTGTGAATATTCCTGATTTCCAACAGTTAATAATGCTTCTTTCAAAACAATTTTGTTCATTTGATCAAAATAAATAACGGCAGGTTGTTTGTCAAGAAAGAAGTTAAAGCCCTGATCATTGTATTCATTCATAACCTTGAAGGTCGTATCGAGTCCGTTTAACCCCAGAACCCTGATTTCGACAGGCATTTTGAAAAAGGCCGGGTTTGTCTGAACCTGATGTATTGTGAAACTTACTTTCCATTGACCGTTACCCAGGTCTTCAAAGTAATAATTGTTTTCATAAACAGGATGGTTAGGCTGGTAAATCCATTGATCAAAAAACCAGTTGTAATCCTGACCGGTAACGTTGTTCACATGCCCAATGAAGTCAGGTATCAGGGCTGATTTGTATTTCAGGTTGGTATCGGCAGCATAACTGTTCAATACATTAAAAAAAGCAGTATCACCAATGGTATACCTGAGCAGATGAAGCACGCAGGCTCCTTTACAATAGGTCACCGGATAATTGAACAGGGTGTTTGGATCCGGAGTATTTACAGCCCAGTCCGGTTCTGAAATTGCCCAGCCGGGATTGCCTGAAAGGTAGACGGCCGCATTGCCATTAATGTCATTTTTATAGGCTGAATAGCCTCCGGTATGCTCTGCCCATAAGGCTTCGCTAAATGTTGCAAATCCTTCATTCAGCCAGATATCAGCCCAGGTGCCACAGGTAATCATGTCACCAAACCATTGATGGGCATACTCATGAGCCACCAGTGATTCACCCCAGCATCCTGGACAAAGACTTGTAAGTGTCTGGTTTTCCATTCCTCCCCATACAAATTCGTCATTTAAAGTGGCAAAACCATTTTTTACAAACGGATGATCACAGAAAGTTTCGGAAAAATAGGTGGTCATGTCTCCTATAATAGCTTCCATGGGTTCAGGTTGTTCATTGTCATTGTAGTAAAACCTGATGGGAACCACCTGACCGGGGTTGTTGGGATTTGTCCAATTTACAATATCAAGGTTATAATTTTTTTTCGAAGTAATGATGGTCAGGTAGGTCGCCACATTATCATCACTCACCCATGTGTACCAAAGTGAATCTGCAACAACAAGCGAATCGGCAAGATGACCATTTGATGAAAGTTTTACTGTAAGCGGCACTTTGGCTTTCAATTGCCATTTGGCTTTGTCAGAAGGTTTGTCATAGCAAGGGTACCATTTACGTGCACCTTCAGGTTCGCTGTCAGTGAAAACAAAACCATTTTTAACATAGAATCCATTGTCATCAACATTCAGGTGTTTGTAATTAATAGCTATCTGCACAAATTCTCCGGGATTGTAGGTCCTGTCGAGCTGAATATTCAAAATATCACCGGTATGGGTAAATCCCGTAGCTGCAAGTGAAACACTTTGAATCTGAAGCGAAGAATTGATTGCATTCAGGCTGATGGTATTTAATACAGAATCAACCTTAAAATCGATTGTCAAACTGGCAGTAAAGTCATGAGGATAGGGAGAGGCATAGTTTTTAAACAAATCAACATCAAGGCTGTATTTTATTACATCGTAAGCATGTGGAATAAATGCCTCCGATGACTTTAATGATGGTATGGAGGTAAATGCTGATTTTCGCCTGCTGCATTCCAGTGCTCCGTTGTTGTTACTATACTGTGCATATACCATTGTGATAGAACACAGTATGAAAAATAAGAGGATGTATTTTTTCATAAAAAAATGTAAATTTTCATTATAATTTGTTGTACAAAAGTAGTGTTTGTTCCTTATGAACAGGTATAAAACACTGTATTTACAAAAGGTTGACCGCTGGATAATAATTATGTTAAAAACAATTAATCTCCGGTGTATTGTGATTTCAGGTCACTGATTACTTTCAGGATTTCAGCATGACCGGGAGTTTTTACATTGGTGGCAAAATACCCTTCGTAAACGAAATTACCGTACTTGTTACTTTCTGATATGCAATTTTTTATATAAATATTGAGATCGCATGACAAAGGAACCAGCATTTTGAAAAAGGCATATTCATACAAAAATCTTGTTTGCTCCATCTCGCCACTGATTTTTTCGACAGCTTCCCGAAATTCGATTTCCAGGATTTTCTGTTGTGTTTCTGTAAATCCTTCATCTTCCGAAGGAAATACTACAATACAGTATCTGAGTAGACTCCCTTTTCCACCCAGTCCTGATGAAACAAAACTTGGCATCTCCTCAGTGAGTTCACTCTCAACAAACACCTGTGAGATATGGTATGCAAAATGTGCAAAACCTTGTAAATCAATTGGAACAATCTTGCAATAATTTTCAATCATTCTGAATGCTTCAATGGATCCCCTGAAGGCAAGAATAACGAGCGTGTTTTTAACCTGCTGGTCAGTTGTAGTCTGATCAAACAGACAGGACCCAAGAATAATAGCATCATCATCAGCTATTTTTGATGCTTCAAGGGTTTTCGACAATTCCATAAATTCCTGCTGAATCTCAACATCAATTTCTTCTTCCAGAATCCTGATATGGTTCATCTTAGAGAGAAACTGCTGGAACTCAGTAGGCGTATATATATTTTCTGAACTTTGCGTCATGGTATAAATAACATTCAGGGTACAAGTATGTTCAGTGAATGCTTTATCACTTTAAAATGTAACGTTTTTCCAACCTTAACAGGTTCACCATCAATGTTTATATATTTTCCTTTTTTGCGCGAAATTGTAAATTCTGAGGATTTTAATGATGTAACATACCGGCTGCTGTCAATTTTTTTTCGGAAAAGTAAACTGGCAATAAAGGGTGTTTTGTAAAAAGGAACCTTATTTACAATGACAATGTCAGCTAAACCATCCGTAATATCAGCCTGAGGTGCAATGGTGGTATTGTAACCAAACTGGTTTGAATTGGCTATGCTGATGAACAATGACCTTGTAGTAATATTTTGATTTTCAGTGGTAATATGGTATTTTTTTGGCCTGTATGTAAAATATTGATTTAACGTGATTTTCAGATAGGTGAAAAATCCTCTCTTTTTTTCATGCGCAAACAATCTGGCTATCCTTGCATCAAAACCAATTCCGGCTATGCTGACCATAAAATGAAGGTTGTTGATAATAATGGTATCCGATTTTATGGACTTGTTCTTTAGGATAACCGCCAGGCTTTGGTCGAGCCCGAATGGAATTTGAAGGAACCTGGCCAGCCCGTTTCCGGAACCCAGTGGTATGATTCCCAGCTTAACAGAAGTACCGGTCAAAGCGCTGGCTATTTCATTCACCGAGCCATCACCCCCCACAGCTACAACCGTATCAAACTGGTTATCAATTGCAGATTTTGCAAGTTCAACAGCATGCCCTGCATATTGTGTATTCAGAATTTCATACTCAATATCCTGATTTTTAAATAGTACGGAAAGAATGGATGGTAATTTTTCTTTTTTCCAGTGATGAACACCCGAAACAGGATTGACAATGAAAGCAATTTTTCTTCCCATTACTGTTCTGGTGTCAGTTTATTATTGATTATCCTGTAGTTATACTGTTGAATAATGGCTTTCATCAGGTCTTCATCCTTCCTTGCCTGTGTTGGCAAATGCCTGGCCAGATTATTCCGGAGCAGACTATCGGTTTTATAAGCATAACAGGCTGTAATTACTTTATCGTCAAAGAGATAAGAATATTCATCGGTAATAAACTGATAATCACCCGACAGATAGTTTATTGCATAGCCATTTGTTGAATCGTTTATGACATCCCTTCCAAAAGCTACGTACTTTTGGTTGTAATTCAAATAGTTGAGAACAGTGGGCATAATATCGGTTTGCTGAACAACCTGATGACTATAACCGCGTAATGTTGATCCAGGTTGATAAAAAAGCACAGGAACTGCATATTGCCCGGTACGTGTTTGGTAAACGGGATTAAAGGCTTCAGAAGCATGGTCGGCAGTAATAACAAATAAGGTATTGGTAAACCAGGAATTCTTAGAAGCATCAGCAAAAAAATGTCTGAGCGCATAGTCGGCATACATAATACTTTGCTGAATAGGAAGGTTGCCTTTTCGAAACCTGCCTTTTAAATGATTTGGAATAGTGTAAGGATGATGTGAGGAGAGCGAAAAAACAACCCCAAGGAAAGGTGGTTTCTGTTTATTTAAGTCATTTACAACATATTTAAAAAACGGTTCATCAAAAATACCCCATTTGCCATCAAAATCAGCATCATTGTTGTATTCATTTCTTCCTTTATAGTATTCAAAACCAGCGATTTTTGCATAAGAATCAAAACCCATAGTACCATTGTTGCCACCGTGATAAAAAGTTGTTTTATAACCGGTTTTTCGCAACAGACCTGCAATGCTGTTGATTTTATTCCCTGCATACACTGAAGTAATAAAATCCTGATCCATCAATGCCGGCAGGCTTGATACGATAGCCGGTATTCCTTCGATGGAGCGTTTTCCGTTTGCATATCCATAAAATAATCGGCCACACTTAGCCAGAGAATCGAAAAACGGAGTAAATCCTGTTCCTTCAGGATTTTTATTCAAGTAGGCAGAATGCTCGCCCGAAAAACTTTCCATGATCAGAATCACCACATTCAGTGGTTTTTGGGAGCCGTGTACAGGTAAATTGTTCGCTGATTTTTCAGGGTTATAAAGTTGTTTTAGCTGTTCCGGATCTGAGAAATAGTTTTTCTCTGAGATACCTTTCTGATTCAGTGTTTTAATAATGGAGAAAGGTGTATTTAAAATAACCGGAATAAATTTGGCTTCAGTAACTCTGCCGGCAGAAATCAAACTAAGTGGTTTAAGCTGAAATCCGCCACGGATGGCTACAATGCTAACACCCATCCAGACCAGCATCAGTAAAGAATTTTTGAAAACAAACACTGGTAGTTTATGAATAACTTGCTTTTTGCGAATATGTATATGATTGTTAATGAGCACAAAAACAGAAACTGTTAGGATGAACAGAACCAGGGTTTTCCAGAAATCGATGAGAAATTGAGGCAGGAGTGGCCAGAAATTATCGCCAGCCGCTAAAAAACCGAAAATGTCGCCGGTAAGTCTTTTGAGATTAAATGGAAAATAAACAGTATCGATAAAATTAAGCGCAAGGCCTGAAATGTTACCTAAATAATAGAAGCATAAAGTGAAGAAAATGTAATATTTAGATTTTTTTAAAGGGAAAGGTACTGAACTCAGTAGAATAAAGGGGAGATTCAGCATAAACAATCCTGACAGATCAAATCTTAAACCGGCCGCAATCAGAGGGATGGATTCAAAGAATCCCGAATCTTCTCCAAAATAGCCCGAATTACTGTATAACAATAAGATACGTGAGAAGGAGAAAAAAACCAGTGCAATGAATAGCCTGATCAGAATCAGCGTAAGAGAATCAACTTCAATCCTGTATTTTCTGAACATCAGGGGCTGATTAGTTTTTCTTCTGATATACCAGTTTACCAACAAGTGTGTCGCGGTCTCCGGAAATATCTATAATGCGCTGATATCCAATTTCAAAGCTTTTGCCGTCGGATGCTATCTTACCTGCTCCTGAAATACTGACTACTGAAGTATCAGTTATTTGCACAATCTGATTGTAAAATGCAAGTGTATCACCCAGGTTACCAAGCAAATCACTGTTAATGGTTTTGGTAGATAAACCTCCGATATTTATAAATTTTATTTTATTCATCCCCAGGCTGGCCAATGAGTCTTCAAAGGCAACAGCAGTTCCTCCCACAAGAGGCTCTGTTCTCTGGCCAATCCATTGTCCTTCAAGGTTCGGACCTTCGATACGAACCACAACCACGCGTTTTTGCTGACTTGTATTATTGTTAAAATCTTCGGCAATATATAAAACGTTGTATCTGCCGGCTTTGCTGGTATCAAGTTGCGAAACATCCGTGGTGATTTTGAAAATAGAATTGTTATCAGTAACAAGTACACCGGTATCTTTATAGCTGGTATTCAGTCGCATGTATTGGGGATTATTCCCAAGTACAATAATCACAGGAGGAGTTTCGTCTTCAACTTCCTTCAGGCAACCAGTGATAAAAAGCGATAAAACTGAGGTTAGTATTACAAGAGAAACAAGTTTTTTATTCATAGATTCAAATATTTTAACCAGTTATACACAAAGGAAACGAAAATAGCAGATAGATTAGTATAATGATCAACAACCATTACCAATGATACCCAATTGAAAAATTATGCATACAAAATTACTAAAAAAGATGTGAGTGAAACCAATTTGAATTGTTTCCGGTATTTTTACACCATGAAAGCATTGCTTTATTGGATAAAAAGAAAGGGGAGCAGATACCGGAACCAATTGATTGGTCTGGCTTCAGTTTTTATTTTGTTTCTGATTGCAGATCAGTTATTTCCGGTTAATACTGTAAAGTCCTATTCAAAAGTTGTTTATGCTGCCGATTCAAGCATTCTATCAGCCTATTTGAGTTCTGATGACAAATGGCGCATGCAGACCGATGTTCGGGAAATTTCTCCGGCTCTGCTTAAAGCCCTGATTTATAAAGAAGACAGGTATTTTTATTATCACCCGGGGTTCAATCCTGCTGCCATGATGAGGGCATTGTTTAACAATGTCATTCATATGAAACGTACTTCAGGGGCATCCACAATTACGATGCAGGTTGTTCGGCTGCTTGAACCCCGTAAAAGAAACTACTTAAGCAAGTTAATTGAAATTGTGAGGGCTGTTCAGCTCGAGATTCATTTTTCGAAGCATCAGATACTCAACCTCTATTTTAACCTGGCTCCTTATGGTGGAAATATTGAAGGAGTTAAGGCAGCTTCAGTATTGTATTTTGGTCAACAGCCCAAGCATATTAGTCTTGCACAGGCAGTTACGCTGGTAATTATTCCAAACAGACCCAATTCATTGCAACCCGGTAACCGCAATATTTTAGTACAAAGCCGTAATAAATGGATCCGGCGACTGATGTCCGATGGTATATTTCCACCACAGGATTGTATGGATGCCCTGAACGAGCCGATTGATATGAAAAGAAGGCCGGTTCCTGTGAAAGCGCCTCATATCTGTCAGCGGTTGAATAACTTATATCCGGCATTAAACAATATTTACACTTGTATTGATCCCGAAACACAAAGCAAGGTAGAGAATATTACTTACTCGCATGTCAGGATGTGCAGCAATCTGGGAATTACAAATGCTGCCGTAATGGTGGTCAACAATAAAACTTCTGAGGTGATGGCTTACGTGGGTTCAGCCGACTGGAATGATATTAATTCCAGCGGACAGGTTGACGGCTGTAACGCTGTAAGATCACCGGGCAGTACACTTAAGCCTTTGTTGTATGGACTTGCCCTTGATGCCGGTATAATAACTCCTAAATCAGTACTTCTTGATGTACCTTATAATTTTAAAGGCTATATTCCTGAAAATTACGATGAAAGTTATCAGGGAATTGTTAGTGCAGAACAGGCATTGGCCGCATCCTTAAATATTCCGGCAGTTCAGTTGCTTGAAAAAACCGGTATAAAAAATTTTACTGGTCATTTAGTAACGTCTGGATTTAAGCAAATTACAAAAGATCAGTCTAAATTGGGTTTATCAATGATTCTTGGAGGATGTGGCGTTACGCTTGAAGAACTTATAAGACTTTACAGCAGTTTTGCCAAAAACGGAAAGATGCATAGTCTGAAATATACTTCTGCTCAAAACCAAATGGCTGATCAGTTAGTAATATCAGATGAAGCCTCATTTATGATTACCGAAATTCTGGCAAAACCCGACAGGCCTGATTTACCGGTTAGTTTTGCGAATAGTATAAATTTACCCAGAATTGCCTGGAAAACAGGAACATCCTATGGGCATCGGGATGCCTGGAGTATTGGTTATAATTCATCTTACACCGTTGGTGTCTGGGTAGGAAACTTTGATGGTCACGGGGTTCCGGAACTGGTTGGCGCAGAAATAGCCGCACCCTTGCTTTTTAAAGTTTTCAATGCCATCGATACCAGGCAACCAAAAAAATGGTTTGCTATGCCTGCTGATCTCGATATCAGGATGGTTTGCCCCCACAGCGGACTCCCACCTGAAGAATTTTGTACAAATCATGTAATGGATTATTATATTCCTGCAATCAGTCCAACTTCTAAATGTTCACATCTGAAATATGTATTTGTGAGTCCGGATGAAAAAATCAGTTATTGCCAGTCATGTCTTCCCGAAAAAGGTTATAAGAAAAAGCTGTTTCCTGTGCTGGCTCCGGAAATGATCTCTTATTATGATCAGAACAATATATCATATGAGCATATTCCGGCGCACAATCCCTTATGCCAGAAAGTGTTTGATAAAAATTCACCGCGCATTGTTTCGTTGAGTGAAGATGCCACTTATTTTATTGAAAAAGGCGAAGCTCAAAAAATGGCTCTTCAAAGTGTTGTTTCAGGAGAAGTCGAAAAAGTATACTGGTATCTTGATGACAAACTGATCGGTTCATGTTTGCCCTCCGAAAAAATGTTTTTTGAACCCTGGCCGGGTACGATAAAAGTTTCATGTCAGGATGACAAAGGACGAAATACAAATATCAGAATCAAAGTGATGTATTACTAAAATAATGTATTTCAATAGCTTAAATAAAATTTAACTGTTTCCATGGTTTTACTAATTTTGCATTAAAATTTAATAGCTTTATATGGGACTTACCTGCGGAATTGTCGGTTTAACAAATGTTGGAAAAACAACCATTTTCAACTGCATTTCTAATTCAAAAGCACAGGCTTCAAACTTTGCCTTCAGTGCTTCAAAATCAAATCTTGGAACCATATTCGTACCTGACGAAAGACTGTATAAAATTGATGCACTGATCAAATCGGTTAAAATTGTTCCTACAACTGTTGAAATTGTTGATATTCCCGGCCTGGCAAAGGGTGCCAGCAAAGGTGAGGGAGTAGGGAATAAGTTTCTGGGAGATATACGGAATACCGATGCAATTATTCATGTACTGAGGTGCTTTGATGACCCCAATTTACCACACATTGAAGGTTCAATCGATCCTGTACGTGACAGGGAAATCGTTGAAATTGAACTCATTTTCAAAGATGTTGAATCTGTTGAGAAAAAAATTCAGCGCCTCGAAAAGTTGCTAAAAGGGGGTGATAAAGATGCAAAAAAAGGAATCGAAATTTTACACACCTATAAAGCACATCTCGAAAGCTTTTTACCTGCACGCACAGCTCCGGTTTCAGATGATGATAAAAGGCATATAGCTGATATTTTTCTTCTGACTGAAAAACCGGTTTTATATGTTTGCAATGTGGATGATGATTCAGCGCTGACAGGAAATAAATATACAGCCGCTGTACAACAGGCATTGGCATCAGAAAATGCTGAAATACTGATTATTGCAGGCAAATTGGAATCAGAAATTGCCGAACTTGAAAGTCTTGAAGACAGGCAGATTTTTCTGGAGGATGTCGGACTTCATGAGCCCGGTGTGCATAAACTGGTAATGACAGCCTATCGTATGCTCAATCTTCAGACGTTCTTCACGGCCGGGCCGAAAGAAGTACGGGCCTGGACCATTCATCGCGGCATGACAGCCCCTCAGGCTGCTGGTGTAATTCACAGTGATCTTGAAAGGGGTTTTATAAGGGCAGAAGTAATGAAATACAATGATTTCATCCATCTGAAAACCGAGCATGCCTGCAAGGAAGCCGGAAAGCTGTTCATTGAAGGGAAAAATTATGTAGTGGCTGATGGTGATATTCTTCACATCAGATTTAATGTCTGATTGACAGTATTCATTTATATTTGGGTAAAACTGTTAATTTGTTGAAAACTTGTTAATAACTTATTTGCAATTTATTTTTATAAAGTACTGATTTTAAGTGTATTATTTTTGTTTAATAAGGTATTTTGCGATATTTTTACATGTAGGATTGTTGCATTTTTAAAAACATGTACTTTTTTTAAATTATCCAGGCAACAGTTCTGGGAGTTAAAACTCGATTTTGAAGATTTTTCATTTCTAATTCATTCATTTTAAATAAATTAAATAAATATCTGATACCCAACACTGGATTTATTGTATAATATCAGATTTAGAGAGAAATAGTTATTAACATACCTGTTGATATTTCTTAACAAACACTCACAGCACGATTTCTTATATTTATTTTTACTCCGGAAATATGAAAATCCTCCGGAAATACTGCTTATTTATCGCATTTGTATGCGTAGCTTTTCAGCTTTCAGGCCAGGTTACTGAACGGAAAAAAGCAAATCTTCCTGTAATCGGGGAGCCGGTATCTATTTTGGAAAATGCTGATGGCTGGGCATTGCAGGACAACGGAATCTGGCTTAAAGGGAACAATTATATTCCAAATTCAAATGCAGATGTCAATCGCACAAATGATCCTGAGAATAAGCTGGGCAGACATAATTTTAAAAAGCTTGAGTTGCGTGAAGTAATTATTGGTGGTGAGCAATATATGGTGTTGATTTTTTACAGCAAAGCAGGTAAATTTGAATTTGAGACACTGCGTGAAGGCTGGAACGACTTTGAAAGTGTTGCATATTATGTTTTCAAAGCCATGAAAATCAAAGAACTGCTTCCTGATACCGCTGTTTTGGGAAAACCATTTCTGATCAATCTCGATATTTTCTGTAGTGACCATATTGAGAATTATGACAAACATACTTATATCCCCAAAATTGCCAACCATATTCAGCGGACATTTAATTCAAAAATTAAAAATCATTTTAATCTGCTTTTGAGTATTTTGCCGGTTAATTCATCAGTAGGAAAGGTTGTAAGAATCAGATTTATTGAGGTTTATAATAAAAAAAGCATTTATCAGCGGTATTTTATTCCTGAAACAATGACTGGTTTACTTAACAAGTACTATTACGAAATTCCATATGCTGAGTTCTCGAGATTTACGAGAACTGTACCGGTTTTTGAGGATTTGATAGGCAACCCGCAAACTTTCACCGAATTTTTTAAAAGAGGAATGGCTTTGTATAAACGGAGCGACTATAAGGCTGCTGTGCTGGATTTTGAACGAGCCGGGGAGCTTGCTGCCGCCGATAAACCCTTCCTTGTATATGCCTATCTGGGTAGTTGTTACCACGAACTCGCTGATTATAGTCATGCATTGGAATATTTTGATAAAGCCATCGAAAACAAACCTGTTGAGCGTGAACTTATTCCTGACTGGGCAAAAGCAATGTATAACAGGGGTGTAACCCGATTTGCGATTGATGATAAAAATGGCGCCTGTGATGATTGGAATAAGGCTGAAATATACGGTGTGCCCGAAGCGGTTAAAATGATGAAAAAGCATTGTAAATAATAAGAGATGAAATTATTAAATACATATTGCAGGAACTTATTGCTTTTTCTTATGCTTTGCAGCCTGAGTCTTGGGGCATTGGCACAGGAAAAAGGCAGCGGTTTTTCATTGTATAGGGATTGGGCCCTGGGAATAAATGCCGGTCCGAATCTTTTTATTGGCGACCTGCCATTTGCAGGTACCAGTATGCGGAATTATAAGTTGGGTTATAGCTTTTTTGTTCAAAAACAGCTTAACAACTGGCTGTCAGTCAGGGCTCAGGCACTTAATGGCAAGCTTGCAGGAAGTGGAACTTACTATGATTCAGATTTGATGGCAAATGGCGTTGCGGCTTTCAGTGCCAGTGTGTTTGAATACAACCTGAGTCTGGCTTTTGACGTTTCATATTTGTTTAACGGATACAACCCCGAAAGGGTTCTTCAATTGTATGGATTGGCCGGTGGTGGGTTTTCGAACTGGAAAACTAGTAGTTATAATATTGAGACCGGCATTGTGGTTGGTGGCAATGGTTCCGGCGCGGGGAGCGGAATCAACGGGCGTACACTTGAACCTGTAATTCCGTTAGGGATGGGTTTAAACTGGCGGGTGAACGATTTTATGAAATTTCATGCCGAAACATCCCTGCGGACTGTTAAGTCAGATATTCAGGATGGTATGCCCGGAGGATTTAAATATGATATGTCGTGGTACACCGGTGCGGGAGTTACTTTTGGTTTTGATGTGAAGGGCAATAAAAAAATTCCATTGATTAATTATACCGCCGATGCCGATAAGTTACCGGTAAAATATAAAGATATGGCACTGGATATTTCCGGTAAAAAAACGCTGAAATCAGGAGCCATGCCTGAAATTACGTTTACTGTGCCCAAGCGCATAAGCGATGAGGAATCGTTTCAAATAAAGCTTATCGTAAAAAATGATGGTGCATCCGGAATTGCTGATCTTGAGATAGTTATACCGGATGGTTTTGACATTTCCGATCCCGGTATAATCGGGTTTGTGTTTTCCAAAAAAGGTCAGGTGATAAACCTCTTAAATAGTTTGCCGGCATACGACACAACAATTGCTTTTAATGTAAACGTGGCTTCGGCCAAAGCACCGGTCGGCAGCTATCCGTTCTATTTCAGCAGTAAATTTACTGACATTGCCGGCGAATCAACAAAAATGAAGTTCGTTGATTATATTGAAAAGGATCTGATGTATAACAACCTCAGCGAAGGAGGAAGTTTTAAACTGGGTGTGGAATTCAGGATACAACTCACCTCATCCAAAGGAATACAAATCCCTGAGAATAAGCTAAAAGCACTTTATCCGGTTGAAGGTATAATTTTAGAAGATTTTCAGGATGGTTATTATCAGTATACTACCGGAAGTTTTAACAAACTCGCCGATGCTGAAAATTATCGAGATATATTAAAGAATGATTTGGGGACCAATGATTTATACGTTGTTTTTTTTCAGAATGGAACCCGCATCAGTACGTTTAAGGCGGCTGAAAATTCTAATCTCTATATGCGTGAATCCGCTACAGCCAAAACCGTATCATCAACAAATCAAAATACAGGAATAGATGAATTCCGAATTGAAATTAAGCGTTCACAGAATGTCAGGATATCGGTCAGCGAAATTATTTCAAGATTTGAAACCCCGGAACCTTTGGTTGAAGATTATAAAGATGGCTGGTATTCAATATATGCCGGCAGTTTTAAGCGTAAAGATGTTGCATCTGCTTACATGAAATATCTAAGTACACAATATGGTTTTGCCGAAATGAAGGTGATTGCTTTTTCGCGCGGCAAACGGTTAGATTAACCGCAGGTTTTCACCGATACCCATCCCAAAGAGGGCGAAGTCATATTTTACCGGATCCTGAGGGTCAAACCTACGCAAAGCATTGGTAAGTTCAATGACTGATTTAAAGTCATCAGCATTTCGTTCAAGAAGTCCCAGACTGCGTGCGCTCCTTCCGCTATGCACATCCAACGGGCAAAGCAGCAGTGAAGGGCTGATGTCCCAGATTCCGAAATCAACGCCAGCATCATCTTTGCGCACCATCCACCTCAGAAACATGTTCAGACGTTTAGCCGATGAATTTGCCTGTACATTGGCAATGTGTTTCTCTGATCGTTTTAAATGCGGGGTTTCAAGTAATATTTTTCGCAGGTGAATAAGACCTCCGGAAATATCCATACTACCCGGTTTGATTCCTGATCTCACAACAGCCTCCATACCACCATGGTGCAAATAAATTTCTCTGAAACTACCAATCAAAAATAATAAATCATCTCCATTAAAGGTTCGGTGTACAAAACGCGACAACTGATCCATTTCAAGTTTACCGGCATCCATTACAAACTGAAATGGCGAATTACCCATAAACTCCATCAATTTTATCGAATTGTGAATGATTGTTTTGCGTTGTCCCCAGGCAAGCGTGGCTGTTAAAAAACCCGAAATTTCGATGTCTTCTTTTGTACTGAACCTGTGTGGAATGCAAATAGGATCGGTTTCGATGAATAAAGGTTGATTGTAAAAAGCGTATTTTTCATCAAGAATGGCTTTAACCT
This sequence comes from uncultured Bacteroidales bacterium, assembly GCA_964550695.1. Taxonomy (GTDB): domain Bacteria; phylum Bacteroidota; class Bacteroidia; order Bacteroidales; family TTA-H9; genus CAZKCK01. The sequence goes on from CAZKCK010000010.1 coordinate 25,021, forward strand.
CTTCAAAATGAGTATTCAACATTATTTCCGGCTATATTCAAGGGTCGCAGAAACCATGTAATGATCTGATAATTTCCGGTGACTAATCTGATGTGCAATGCCTTCAAATTCATCGCTGTAAAAAATATGGTCGATACGAATACCCGGAAGTTTTCCGGCAAAAGTATTGCCGTATCCTTTGCCGGCAGCTTTAAAGGCATCGGTTAATCCTGCTGAAGCCTTGTGATAGGCATAGGATGCAGGTGTATCGTTAAAGTCGCCACAAAGTATAACCGGATAGGGTGATTTTAAAATAGCTTCTTCAACACGCTCTGCCTGAATGGCCCTGCGGAAAAAGGCCTTACGTAGTTTCCAGAAGATCCGCTTCGAACCCTCTGTGAGTTCTTCCTTTTTTCCTCCGTTTTCAGTTACGTCATTCACAAACCTATAATCATCAAATCCAAAATAGATTGATTGCAGGTGCGTATTTACCACCCTGATGGTATCTTCATTGAACAAAATATCTGCAATCAGTACAAAGTGCCTGTTTCCATAATCAATACTTTCCTGTTTCAGGATAGGGTAGCGGCTGAAGGTAATGATACAGTCAATACGTTTTCCATCCATGTAACTCTGATAATTTCTGTAAGCATAATAGGGTAGGCCTGAAGCATTTTTAAACGTATTGATAAACTTTTCGTATTCTTTATAGGGCCAGAAAAATTCCTGAAAACATGCAATATCAGGTTTCTGGTCAATAACGAGTTTAAAAATATTGTTTACTGCTTCCGGGTCCTTGAGCGTACGGTTACTTTCATTCAGATGTTTTACATTGTATGTAACAAGATTAATCTGATCATTTCCGCCTTTTGCTTTTTCAGAAAATCTGATCTGAAAATGACTGGTAATAAAGGTAAAACCAATGGCAACGGTTATGAGTGAAACTAGGAAAAACTTTCGGCGTGTTACGGCCCAGAATACAATAAAAAAAAGATTTGCTGCAAGCCAAAGCGGGTATGAAAGTCCGAAAAATGCCGGCAACCAGTAATCGTTTGGATTTATCCAGGGTGAAGCATACGCTGTGAGTAAACCAGCTACAACAATAATATTTGCAAGCCTCAGAAAGAATCCGGGGATGATGATTCTTTTCTTCTTGCTTTTTTTAACGACTTGTTTTGCCATTGAATATTGTTCGGGATACCTGCAAAAATAAGCTTAATTCTTATTACTTGATTTGAATAAAAGTTCTTTTTCTTCAGCAGAAAGGCTTTGATACCCTGACTTCGAGATTTTATCGAGAATAGAATCAATAACTGACTGATTGTGAGCCTTATTCATATTATACTCTTCATCCTTTAACGGGCGTTCTGTGCGGTAAACATTTCTGAATTTTGGTTTTGGCCTGAACAAATCTGAGATATCAAACCATGAACTACCTCCCTTTTTATATGCGGTAATATAAAGGTACCCAAACAGCGCACCGCCAATATGCGCAATACGTCCACCCGCATTATCACCGCTGATCATCAGAAAATCCATTATGAACAATACCAACGCAAGAATAATCAACTTGACCCGCCCGATAAATAACAGATTAATGGTATAATTAGGAACATAAAATGCAATGGCAGACATAATTGCCATTACCGAAGCCGATGCCCCGATAACCCGTGAATCAGCAACAACTGAAGCAAAACCCGGAAACAGGTTGAATGCAGCAGCAAAGAACAGGTATCCCGAAATTCCTCCCAAAATATATAACCAAATTATGTGCTTTTTATCAATATATTCCAGAAAAATTTTACCCATCCAATACAACCACATCATATTAAAAAGGATATGGAAAAAATCAATATGAACAAACATGTAAGTAATGAGCGTCCACGGGTAAAATAGAAGCACTTTCAAATCGGAAGGTGCTCCTAAAAAAGGCAGTATAAATCTGTCAGCAAAAGCATCAGGAGAAACCCCGCCCAATTTTATAAACACCTGAATCACTGCAATTATCAGCCATACCGCAATGTTTATTTTTATCAATATGCTCAATACATCCTTTTTCTTCAGAAATGTCAGTATTTCATTTCCGGGATTTGCCGGCTGATAATAATTATTGTTGCCGTAATTCATATTAACGTCTTATGCTCCAGTATTTTATTAAGAAGAAACCGAAAATCATTCCGCCCAAATGCGCAAAATGTGCTATATTGCTGCCACCGGTATTTGTTATCCCAAAATAGAGCTCTGCAGCACCGTACAGAATAACAAAATATTTGGCTTTAATGGGAATGGCAAAGTAGAGATATATGACCGAATTTGGGAAAAGCATGCCAAATGCAAGCAATAATCCAAAAACTGCCCCGCTTGCACCAACAGTAGGTACATTTATTTGTGCAGTATATAAATTACTTAAACCTTTAACCGCTTCCTGTGCAATTGACAGATTATCGGGTTCCTGATTCCAGGCGTACGCAATTTGCGAGGTCCATTCGGGATTAACGATATTCTTAAAATATTTGCTTACAATGATTTCAAAATCCTGCGGGCTTGGATTTGCACTAAACAATACGAGCGCATCATGAACACCGGCAAATTGAAACCACAGTACAAGGAGGTGGATCAGCCCGGCACCGATTCCGGTTACCAGATAAAAAGTCAGAAAACGCTTGGGTCCCCAGGTCTGTTCAAGGGTAGTACCAAACATCCATACCGCAAACATGTTAAAAAGTATATGCGTAAAGTCAGTGGCATGCATAAACATATATGATACAAGCTGCCAGGTCCTGAAATGTTCTGATTCAGGGTAATACAATGCCAGATAACGCGTAAGATCAATCTGACCTTTGGTAAAGTTTAAAATTGACCAGGTCCCAATGTAGAATAAAGCATTAATTATGAGTAGGTTTTTAACAACCGGTGTCAGTCCTGAAAATCCTGATAGCCTCATGAAGTGATTTTTATTTTATAACTAATTTTATATCGAATGTATTGTTGAGCAAAGCTACATTGAGTTATTTCAGGAAATCTGACAACTCATTTGCCTGAATGATCCTAACAATAAGCTTGCCATCGGGGCTGTTGGCCGGAACCTGACATGCAAACAGGTTATCAATCAGCAACCGTAATGCTTCGGATGTCATACTGGTAGTAAGCCCGGGTGCGACCTTTCTGGCCATAGCTTTTGAAATAAGTTTATAATTGTGTGATTGGGGCTCCTGAGCGCTGCTTCTGTAGTTTTCAATAATCCCTGAGAGCAATTCCTTTGCATCTGTATTTTCAAAATTTGCAGGGGTGCCCTGAATAGCAAAAGCATTGATACCTGCCGGCTCCAGAATAAATCCCAGCTTGAACAAATCTTGCTTAATTTCTGAAACTATTTGTACCTCAGTGTGTGTAAACTGAATTATTTGTGGAAACAATTCCTGCTGCGATAAGATACTACCGCTTTCATAGCTTTTTACAAACCGTTCATAATAAATTCGTTCCCATGCACGCTGAATATCAATAATCATGAGCCCTGAACGGACATTCGTGAGTAAATACTTGTTAAGTATCTGTAAAACAGGTTTATCAACTTTTAATTCGATCTGAGGTATCAGTTCTTCCTTTTCCTGATTGGGGATTGATGTTTGCTCGACTGATGGTTGGCTAACATTGTTAAAATCATGAAAGAGTTTCTGCCAGTTTTCTCTGTTGGGTTGTTCATTCGGGCGTTTTACTCCCGTTGGATTGGTAAAGGGATTGTAATCGGGATTGATTTTAATGGTTGGTTGCACAACAGGTCTGTCAGGCTCCTGATCCAGACCATCAAAAATGGTTTCACGTTCAAAATCAAGGCTTGGTGAAAGACTAAACTGACCCAGTGATTTTTTAACGACGGATTTCAGAAAGGCGTAAATCGTCTTGTCATCCAATAGTTTAACTTCTGTTTTGGTTGGATGAATGTTGATGTCAATATTTTGAGGATCAACTTTAAAGTAAATAAAATAGGAAGGGAAAGAATTATCGGGAATCAGTTCCTGAAATGCTGCATCAATCGCATGCTGAAAATAAGGGATTTTCACAAACCGGCCATTGATAAAGAAATATTGTTCACCCCTGGTTTTTTTGGCAAACTCCGGTTTACTTACAAATCCATGGATTTCAACAACATCAGTTTTGTCATCCACCGGAAGAATTTTGGTTCCCAAATGTGAGCCAAATATCTGAACGATTCGTTGTTTTAAATTGGCCGCCTGCAACTGAAAAACCAGTTTGCCATTGATATAAAGGTCAAAGGCTATATTATGGTAAACCAGGGCAACACGCTGAAATTCTTCGATGATATGCCTGTTCTCAACTGTTTCGGCTTTCAGAAAATTGCGCCTTGCCGGAACGTTGTAAAACAGGTTTTTAACCGAAAATGCACATCCGGTCTGGCATTGAACCGGGTTTTGGGCAACAACTTCAGAACCTTCAATGTGTATGAGGGTGCCAATTTCATCTTCCACCCGCCGGGTACGAAGTTCAACCTGTGCTATGGCTGCAATGGATGCTAAAGCTTCACCCCTGAAACCCAGCGTTTGTATCTGAAACAAGTCATTCGCCTGTTGAATTTTGGAAGTAGCATGTCGTTCAAAGCACATCCGGGCATCTGTTGCTGACATTCCGCAACCATTGTCAACAACCTGAATAAGGGTTTTACCGGCATCTTTAATAATCAGTTGAATATGGCTGGCCCCGGCGTCAACCGCATTTTCGAGAAGTTCTTTAACGGCAGATGCCGGCCTTTGCACAACTTCGCCTGCGGCTATCTGGTTGGCAACCGAGTCAGGAAGCAGATGGATAATATCTGACATACCTATCCGCCAAAAATTAAATACAAAATTATGATTGCCAGTAATATATATACGGCAATTGTCAAAGGAGCGGATTTTTTCTTTATCGGATCCGAGGTTTTTTGCCGGTAGCTTTGCCTTATTTTTGCGCGCAATTGATCATGGTAATTATCGGAATCAGCGATGCCAAGTTCATTTTTACGAAGCTGTTTTTCTTCTTCCTTTGGATCATAAAAAACAGGTTTGTAATCGTATTGTCTGGGCTTGGGAGTATGTAAAAATTTGATTTTCATATATTTTAATATCTGGTCCGCTTTTTTATTAATCCTACAAGGCAAATAATTAATTTGAATTGATATCTCACCTGACTGGTGGTGAAGTAGTTTACAAAATTACCAAAATCGGGTGAAAATTGCCAATCTTTTTTTAAGTTCTTCCCACCTGCCTGTTTCTGAACAAATTGCACTCGCTGGTTGTTCTTTTTGAATAAATATCTATTCTTACGTATGTACCTTACCGATCAAACGACTGGAGGTGTTGGTTCCGGGAAAACAACACATGAACCGTTTTCAGCATTCCTGCAGAATTTCAAAAATAAACTTGATGTGGTATTTCATCAGCGCACCAATGCAGATATGCTGGGTACAGGACGAGGTATGCCACCCTATGTGATGCGTGAAATTCTGTCAGCCAATCCATTTCTGGCTTTTATCCCTGAGGAATATGGTGGCAGGGGCGGGCACCTTCACGAAGGAATTGATGTAATTTCTGAAGCTTCTTATGAATCTCTTGCGTTGGGACTTACTCTGGGTATCAACTGGGTACTCTTTTTACAGCCCTTTGCAAAATATGCAAATGATGAAATTAAAGGTGAGGTTTTCAAAGGATTTGCTGAAGATAAAAAAATGGGCGGGCTGATGATTACTGAACCTGATCATGGCAGTGATGCACTGAATATGCAAACATCCTTTACCGAAGCCGATGGATATTATCATTTAAAGGGAACAAAACACTGGGCCGGATTGACAGGCTGGGCAGATTACTGGCTGCTGACGGCACGCAGACAAAATGAAGCAGGCCACCTAACACGGGATATCGACTTCTTTGTATGCGATAACAATCATGGAGCCCAGGGAATAGAGGTGGAAGAGTACTTTGAAAATCTGGGTTTGTATATGATTCCTTATGGCCGGAACAAGATTGATGTGATGATCCCGCACATTTACCGGCTTATACCCAAAACTACCGGTATTGCCATGTTACAGGATTGCCTGCACCGGAGCCGGCTCGAAATTCCGGCAATGGCAATGGGTTTTACAAAACGTATGCTCGCTGAGGCAAACAATCATTGTAAAAGCCGTTTTGTTGGCGGGAAAAGTTTGTTACATTATGATCAGGTTCAGTATCGCCTGGCCAGCATTCAATCAGCATTTACCATAACGTCAGCTATTTGTGCGCACAGCAGCGACAATGCACCGGTTGGAGCTGACCTGATGGATCAGGGCCTGAAAGCCAATGCCGTGAAGACAGTTGCTACCGACCTGATGCAGGAATCAGCCCAGCATTTGTTTCAACTGGTTGGGGCAAAAGGTTATAAACTTAATAACATAGCCGGACGTGCAATTGTGGATAGCAGACCTTTCCAGATTTTTGAAGGCTCTAACGATATCTTGTATGTGCAGATTTCGGAGGCAGTCATTAAACTTATGAAACAAGCCAAAGAATCAAATCTTCTGAATTTTCTGAAATCATTTGCATTAACTTCCAAATCAACTGATTATTTGAAGGAGCTGATTAATTTTCAATTAAATTTCCAGCTTTCTCAACGTAAACTCGTTGAATTAGGTAAAGTGTTCGGACGCATAATTTCGATGGAAATGGTAATTGATTTAGGGAATAAGGGCTTTAACCCGGAGTTGATCAGCAATAGTATTTCGATGCTTACCCAAGAACTTTCAACCCTGATTACATCCTATTCGCATAATAATACAAGCGTAGTGTCTTCCGGTAATGAGGAGCAAAGTCACTGGCGGAATTTTGTAAAGATTTGAACCAAAATCATTTGAAATGAATGCTTTAGCATTGTAGTAATTGCCCGGATTGCCAGCAATAGCATTGTTTAATCTTTTTATATAAAAATTAAACATTTCTTTGAAATTTTTGTTATTAATTAAATTGAATTACTATGTCAAAGAACAAGGCAATCATTATTGGAGCTGGTTTTTCAGGGCTTTCTGCTGCCTGCTTTCTTGCAAAAGGAGGCTTTGAAGTTACTGTGCTTGAAAAAAACAGTATTCCTGGTGGCCGTGCACGCAAATTTGAAGATTCAGGATTTGTTTTTGATATGGGACCAAGCTGGTACTGGATGCCCGATGTTTTTGACCGTTTCTTTGAGCAGTTTAATTTCAAAACAAAAGATTTTTATAGTTTAAAGCGCCTGAATCCTTCATACCGCATTATCTGGGGAAAAAGTGATTATACTGATTTACCAGCTGGTATTGATGATATTAAATCCCTGTTCAATCATTATGAATCAGGCAGTGGTGAGCGTCTTACACAATTTCTGTTGGAAGCCGGGTTTAAATACAAGACTGGTGTTGGAAAACTTGTTTACAAAAAGAGTGCATCACCGTTAGAATTTCTTGACTTTGATTTGCTGAAATCAATTTTCAGGCTAAATATCTTTAACTCATTTTATTCATATATCAGGCGATACTTCAGCAATCCAAGACTTTTACAAATTCTTGAATTCCCGGTTCTTTTCCTGGGCGGAACACCCAAAACCACACCTGCATTGTATTCACTGATGAATTATGGCGATATGGTGCTCGGTACATGGTATCCTGAAGGGGGAATGTATAAAGTGGTTGAAGCAATGTACAAACTGGCTGAATCATTGGGTGTTAAATTCGTAATGAATACTGCTGTAGATGCTGTTACGATCACTGCAGGCCGAATCAATTCTGTGCATGCAGGCAAGAGTGCTTATGATGCAGATGTAGTTATTGCGTCTGCGGATTACCAATTTTTCGAACAAAACGTTTTGCCTGCCGCATCGCGCACTTACAATACAGCATACTGGAATAAGCGTGTGATGTCGCCATCATCACTCATATTCTACCTTGGAATTGATGTTAAATTACCTGGTTTACTGCATCATACGTTATTCTTTGATGAGGATTTTACAGTGCATGCATCAGAAATTTACAACAACCCTTCCTGGCCTTCAAAACCAAGCATTTATATCAGTGTAACATCAAAATCAGATGATACCGTGGCACCCGCAGGTATGGAGAATGTGATGGTGTTGATTCCTGTGGCACCCGGCCTTGAGGACACTGAAACCATGCGTGAAAAGTATTTTTTATACGTTCTCGGAAAGCTCGAAAAATATACAGGCATAGATATAAGCAAACATATAGTGTTTAAAAGGAGCTATGCCCATAATGACTTTATAAGCGATTACAATGCCTTTCGCGGCAATGCCTATGGATTGGCTAACACACTCATGCAGACCGCATTTCTTAAACCGAAAATGCAGTCAAAAAAACTGAATAACCTCTTTTACACGGGTCAGCTTACCGTACCTGGTCCGGGTGTTCCGCCTGCAATTATTTCAGGAGAAGTAGCTGCCCGCGAAGTGATGAAAAATTTTAAACCTGAAATCAAATGAAATACATATTCGACTCAATATCAAACAAAACCAGTAGGTTGACCACGCAAGCCTACAGTACATCTTTTTCGCTTGGAATCAGGGCTTTTAACCGCAGGTTTCATTCGCCGGTTTATGCCATTTATGGTTTCGTACGCTTTGCAGATGAAATTGTAGACTCTTTTCATGGTTACGACAAGAAAAAGCTTCTTTCAAAATTTAGATCCGACACTTTTGAGGCTATTACGGATGGAATCAGTCTGAACCCCGTAATTAACAGTTTTCAATGGGTAGTTAACAAGTATAAGATTGACATTGAATTGATTGAGTTATTTTTACAAAGCATGGAAATGGATCTTGAACAAAAAGAACATGACGATGATTCATTTAAAAAGTACATTCTGGGTTCGGCCGAAGTGGTTGGTCTGATGTGCCTGCATGTTTTTACAGAAGGCAACATTGTACAATTCAATGATTTAAAGCCCTCTGCGATGGCTCTGGGTTCTGCTTTTCAAAAAGTCAATTTTTTAAGGGATTTGAATGATGATAAAAGTGTTTTGGGCAGGTCTTATTTTCCGTGCCTTGATATCAGGAAAATGGATGAAGGCATGAAACAAAATATTATTGCTGATATTGAGAATGATTTCAGACTGGCATATTCAGGAATCATCAGACTGCCAGTAGGAGCAAGATTTGGTGTGTATGTAGCCTATGTATATTATCTGTCATTGTTGCGTAAAATCAAACGAACCAATGCTTCGCGTATACTAAAGGAGCGCATTCGGATTCCTGATCATGAAAAGTATGGACTGTTGATTTCTTCAGCATTCCGTCACGCATTTAATATGTTATAAAACTAAATATCCATTTTTTAAAAAGTTTAATATGCAACCAATTATTTCTTTTCTGATTGTTTTGGCCTCCTTTCTATTCATGGAGTTTACGGCTTGGTTTACACATAAATATGTGATGCATGGTTTTCTGTGGATATTGCATAAAGATCATCACATCCGTGACGGACGTAAAATTGAGTGGAATGATGTATTTGCCATCATTTTTGCAATCCCCAGTATTTTGCTGATTTATACAGGTGTGGATAATTATGATTACCGATTTTGGATCGGCCTCGGTATTTTATTTTATGGAATAGCCTATTTTTTATTTCATGATGTATATGTTCATCACAGACTCCCCGGTTTTGCCGGTTTTTCGAACCGGTATCTCAGGGCAACAGTGAAGGCCCATAAAGAGCATCACAATGTTGGTGCAAATTACAATTATGGATTTCTGATTGCACCTTTCAAATATTATAAAGAAGTATTTTCAGGTAAGAAACATTTATAGTAATAAGTTCAGATGGAGCATTATACATACCTGTTGGTAACTCTCTTATCAGTATCCGTACCTTTTTTGGCGGGTTTTCATCCATTGCTAAAATTCTACCGTGAATGGAAATATCTTTTTCCGGCAATGTTTATAACGCTCGCTTTCTTTATTACATGGGATATGTTGTTTACAAATCTTGGCGTTTGGGGATTCAATCCAAAATATGTGACAGGTTTTTATGTTTTCAATCTGCCGGTTGAAGAATGGTTGTTTTTCATAACCATACCATATGCAAGCATTTTTACCTATCATGCACTGAATATCTTGTTGAAATTTAAGATACCATTGAAGGTTACAAATTACGTAAGTTATTGTTTGGTAGCTATTTTACTTGCTATTGGGGTGTTTAGCTTCCCCAGATTATATACTTCTGTGACCTTCCTGCTGACCGCAGTATTTATTTTTATCCATACAGTCAGCATCAGGCAGCAATATCTTGGCAGGTTTTACTTTTCATATCTTGTGGTGTTGATCCCTTTTTTTATTGTGAACGGTATACTTACCGGATCCTTCATTCACCACGAAGTGGTTTGGTATAACAGTGATCAAATTCTTAATATCCGCATGTTAACAATCCCTGTTGAAGACAGTATCTATGGCCTGCTGCTTTTGATGATGAATATTACGTTGTATGAACATTTTAAAAGCAATGGAAAAATTTCTTTTGGTTATAAAGTTTAGAATGAGTGACTTACTTCTGCCTTTCACATTTTTTACCTGCAATTTATCAAAGTCTCAGGCTCACTGCTCATTACTACATCTTTCTTATCCATAACACAAACTTAACATTTATGAATTTAAAAGCCGTTTTTTTAGATAAACTATCCGTACCTTTGCACCCCCTTTAACAGGAGATAAAAATTTTATTTAACATGAAGAATATCAGGAATATTGCAATCATAGCACACGTCGACCATGGTAAAACAACGCTGGTTGACCGCATTCTGCAGCAGGTAAAACTGTTCAGGGTAAATCAGGAAGTTCGTGATTTGGTGCTTGACAGCAATGATCTGGAGCGCGAGCGTGGAATAACCATTCTGGCGAAAAATGTTTCGGTACGTTACAAAGACTTTAAAATTAATATCATCGATACACCCGGCCATGCTGATTTTGGAGGCGAGGTTGAACGTGTATTGAATATGGCTGATGGCGTTCTGTTGCTGGTGGATGCCTTTGAAGGCCCTATGCCGCAAACGCGTTTTGTGTTGGAAAAAGCCCTCGAACTTGATTTGAAGCCTATTGTTGTGGTGAACAAGGTCGACAAACCCAATTGTGATCCTGAGAAAGTGCAGGAAGATGTGTTTGACCTGATGTTCTCACTCGGTGCTTCTGAAGAACAACTTAACTTCCCTACGGTTTATGGTTCTTCCAAACACGGCTGGATGTCAGACGATTGGCGCAAGCCTGCCGAAGATATCAGCTTCCTGCTGGATACCATTATTGATTATATTAAAGCACCGGTTCATCGTGAAGGCAATCTGCAACTGATGATTACATCTTTGGATTATTCATCGTATCTGGGCCGTATAGCCGTCGGAAAAATTACCCGTGGCAGTATTGTAGCCGGAATGAATGTTTCATTGATGAAAAGGAATGGTGTAATTGCAAAATCCAAAATCAAGGAATTGTATGTGTTTGAAGGCCTTGGAAAAGAACGGATTAAAGTGCCCATCGAAGCCGGTGAAATTTGTGCGGTTCTTGGACCTGAAGACTTTGAAATAGGTGATACGATTGCCGATTTTGAAAATCCGGAAATGATTCCGCCAATTAAAGTTGATGAGCCTACCATGAGTATGTTCTTCACAATCAATAACTCACCGTTTTATGGCAAAGAAGGAAAATTTGTTACTTCACGCCATCTGAGAGACAGGCTGTTTTTTGAAACTGAGAAAAACCTGGCGCTCCGTGTGGACGAAACCGGTTCACCTGATTCATACCTTGTATTCGGACGTGGAATCCTGCACCTTTCTATCCTCATCGAAACCATGCGACGCGAAGGCTATGAGTTTCAGGTGGGTCAGCCACGCGTTATCATCAAAGAAATTGACGGCCAAAAATGTGAACCTATTGAAGTATTGACAGTTAACGTTCCGGTAGCATTTTCAGGAAAGGTGATAGAACTCGTCTCAATGCGCAAAGGCGAGTTTTTAAGCATTATCACCAAGCACGACCGGGCCTATATGGAGTTTAACATCCCCGCACGCGGAATTATTGGTTTGCGCAATTATGTACTTACTGCCACTGAGGGCGAAGCTATTATGGCTCACCGGTTTAAAGATTTTGAACCCTGGAAGGGCGACATGGGTATCCGTCGCAATGGTGCCCTGATTGCCATGGAAACGGGTTCTGCAATTGCTTATTCAATCGACAAGTTTCAGGACAGGGGAACATTCTTTGTGGTGCCAAACGATCCTATTTATGCCGGGCAGGTCATTGGTGAATACACCCGACAGGAAGACCTGATACTGAACCTTATCAAAACCAAGAAATTGACCAATGTACGTGCCTCAGGTTCTGATGATAAAATGATGATTATCCCGGCACGCAAATTTTCGCTTGAAGAAGCCATGGAATACCTCGCTGATGATGAATATCTGGAAGTTACGCCCCAATCACTGCGTCTTCGTAAAATTATCCTCGACGAAAATGAACGAAAAAAAGTAAAAAAACAAGATCAGGCCGGTTAGTTTTTAAGCAATTTTTTCCAAACCAATTTCAACTTCATTTTTACCATTCGGCAGATCGGGGTCTGGAATGGAATTCCATTTTCAAATTGGCACATAAGCTCATGATCACATTATCTTAATAGGCATAAGGCAACAGGCAACAGGCAT
>CAZKCK010000010.1:37785-45976 GCA_964550695.1 uncultured Bacteroidales bacterium
ATTTGCTTTGTGGTTCATAAGCTTGCGTTTCCTACCTTTACCCACAATTCATGATTAATTAAATGCAATATGAAGTTTTATAGCATTTTGCGTGACAATGTAACCTGGCTGACAAAAAGTATATTATTTATTATCAGTTTGTTAGCAATAATTTCAATTTTTCCAAGAGAAGGTAAATTTAAATACGAGTTTACAAAGGGCAAGCCCTGGATGCATGATGTTTTGATTGCTCCGTTTGACTTTGCAATTCTGAAAACTTTTGATGATTACAGCCAAGAAAAAAGTCGTATGCTGTCAGAAGTCAGGTATTATTTTAACCATGATCAGGCACTTACTGCTGAAAAAAGGAAACAATTCAGTAATGATTTGCTGGGAATGCTAAAGTTGAAGGCGGCTGATACCCTGGATTTGGGTTTAAATATCAAGGCAGATACTTATAAAACAGCTACTGAATTATTTGATAGCCTTTTTTATCAGGGAATCATTGAACCGGTACATGGACTTGAAAAAGCTCCGGGGAATACTCCGGTCATCATCATTCGTAACAATGTAGCCCGCGAGAAAAGACTCAATCAGATTTATAATATTGTTACTGCTCAGGCATATATACTCAGGCAAAGTCAAAATGTGCCGGTGCACTTCAGACCCGAAATCAAGATCATGCTTGAGCGCATTTTATTCCGGAATATCAAATACAATGATCAACTGACAGCCAGGGCAGGAGAGGAGCTGCTTTCAGGCCTTTCACTTACCCGTGGCATGGTTCAGGAAGGTGAAAAAGTAATTTCAAGGGGCGAAGTAGTAACCAATGAAAAATATCAGATACTGATTTCACTGAAAAAAGAATATGAAGGAAGACTGGGTTCAAAATCAAAATATTTTGCAATTCTTTCAGGCCAGGTCATTCTTATTGTGCTGGCATTGGTTGTTCTGGGGTTGTTTCTTTATTTCTTCAGGCCCGAAATATTTGAATCTAACAGTAAAGTCGGGCTGATTTTACTGGTCATTATCATGATGGTTTTCGGAACAGCCATGCTGATGCGTTTTCAGCCATGGTTACTATATGTAGCTCCTTTGTGCCTTGTTCCCATGCTTATGCGGATTTTCTTTGATACACGGGTTGCACTTTATGTTCATATAATAACCATTATAATCATCGGGTTTCTGGTTCCAAATAGTTTCGAATTTGTGTTCCTGCAACTCATTACCGGTATTATTACGATTTTTAGTGTGGTAAACTTTAAGCGAAGGCAGCAGTTTGTACTAACATCAATGCTAGTATTTGCTTCATATTCTGTAGTATATCTTGGTCTGTTCCTTATTCAGGAAGGTGAGGTTGAAGGAATTAAGCTGATAAATTTTGCACTTTTTGCATGTGCAGCCCTGCTGATGCTTATGGCTTACCCGCTGATTGTAATACTCGAAAAGCTTTTTGGGATGATTACGGATGTTACACTGCTTGAAATATGTGATACAAACTCTAAACTTTTACGTGAAATGTCATCCAAAGCTCCGGGAACTTTCCAGCATTCGCTGCAGGTTGCCAATCTGGCAGAAGAAATTATTTCCGAAATTGGAGGGAATCCATTGCTGATGAGGGCCGGCGCTTTGTATCATGACATTGGAAAAATTGATATGGCTCCGTATTTTATTGAAAATCAGGTTACAGGCTACAATCCGCACGAAGAACTTGGTCCTGAGGAGAGTGCCGAAATTATTGTGAGCCACGTAAAAAGAGGCGTGGAGAAGGCACGCAAACACAATCTGCCCGAACAGGTAATTGATTTTATCCGTACCCATCATGGTACCCGCACCACAGGTTATTTTTATTATATGCAAAAGCAACTCTCAGGAAATGAACCTTTTGATGAAACCCCGTTTAAATATCGGGGCCCTGTGCCATTCTCCAAAGAAACCTGTGCTATGATGGTGGCAGATTCTGTTGAAGCGGCTTCCAGAAGTATTAAAAAACCAGACGAACAAAGTATAAGTTCATTGGTGGATAAAATTATTGATCAACAGGCTGCAGACCACCAGTTCGATAATGCAAATATAACTTTTAAAGATCTTGCTATAATCCGTAAGTTGCTAAAAAAGAAACTTATGCATATATACCATGTTCGGATTGAGTATCCGGGGTGAACACTGACGAAAAAAGGTAAAAGGTAAAAGGCAAAAGAAAAAAGATGAAAGGTAAAAGGTGAAAGGTAAAAGGTTAAGCTTGCCCAACCGAAGAATGGGGGTGACTGAGCCCGGAGAAGCCAGGGATGACGGTTTAATGGTAAACCCGGTGGCTGAGCCTGTCGATGCCAAAGGTAAAAGTATTACTCAGTTATTACAATGCATCCTGTTTGAGCTGAATGAATGCCCTGTGTAGTACCGGTTTTAAATAAACTGCCAATTCATGCAGATAATCAATGCTTCGCGGACCTTCTGAAAAGAGCAGGTCAATCACACTCAGGTTATGTAAAAAGCCTGTTTTATCGCCAAAGGCCTGAAAATATGGTTTATATAAAGATTTTGGAACCAATGGATCAGGAATTTTCGGAGAAATGATTGTACGCAAGTCAAGACTTTCAACGGGAACTTTCTCAAAATCATCGGTAAAAATCATAACCGTATCGATATGCATGAGTTTTAGCAATTTATCAAGAAGCAGGGTGTTGAATTGAACAAGATTTTCATACTTTTTAAAGTAGAGGTCTTCGAACTCATCGCGGTAATACAGAAAGAAAGCTGAATTGTTATAAGCTGATTCAATTGAACGCCAATGTATTAGTTGCCATTTTTCAACATTGCTGATGGCGATATCTTTTGTTAGTGTATTGTTGCCATTGATTTTACTTACCGGAATGCTCAGCGTATGGCTTCCCGAAGGAGTTGAGATTTGGCACCGGTTACGGTAGGTCTGCTTAGGATAGGTCTCACAGATCTCAACATCCACATTTTCAGCGGCGACAATTGCAGCCATATACACAACTGGCGGCAGATAAGCGGTAGGCAGCAATATTTTCATAACGGGTGCAAAAATAGGGAATAGGCCGAACTGTCACAAAAAAAAGCTACCCTTTACCGGAGTAGCTTTTTATAAGGAAAATAAGAGGTATTAGTTTTTCAGCAGCACGTCAGCAATGGCTGATTTAATTGAATCTTTGGGCAATGCTCCCACAGCCATCTGTGGTTGACCATCTGCAGGGCAAAACAACATGCTGGGGATTGATCTGATTCCAAAAGCACCGGCCAGTTCCTGTTGTTCCTCGGTATTTACTTTGTAAATGTGTATCTTACCTTCATATTCAGTTGATAATTCTTCCAGAATAGGAGCTACCATTTTGCAGGGGCCACACCAGTCAGCATAAAAATCGATGATACATGGCAGTTTGCCTTCAAATTTCCATTCCTGGTTAACTTCGTAGTTAAATACCTTTTCCTGAAAGGTTTCCTTTGTGAGATGTTCTATCATTTTATATTATTATTGAATTATTATTTCTTTTTTCCAAGCAGAATTTCGTCAATCATCTTAACATAATCTTCTTTGGCATGTCCACCCACAATCATTTGTGGCTTACCATCTTTTGGGCAGAACAATAAGCTGGGGATGCTCCTGATATTGAATGCTCCGGCAACTTCTTTTTCTTTGTCAGTATTTACTTTATATACAACTATCTTATCCTTATAGGTTCCTGCAAGTTCTTCCATAATAGGGGCTATCATTTTGCAGGGGCGGCACCAATCGGCATAAAAGTCAACAATGCAGGGGTTTTTGCCTTCAAATTTCCAGTTGTCACCACCTTTTTCATAGTTGAAGACCTTCTTTTTAAATTCTTCTGAAGTGAGGTAAATCACTTTTGTTTCAGCAGTTTTTGCAGTGGCCGGGGCAGCAGGTTTGTTTTGTGTAAAACCGGCATGGGGAGCAGCCAGAAACATGAAAACGGTTGCTGATAATAAAACTTTTTTCATCATGTTGGTTGAATTTTATTGTTATTTAATAGTTTCAATTTTCTTGACCATGTCTATAAACATCTGTTTTGTTCCTTCTTTTGTAGGTGCAATCCCACCTGTCATCTCCGGGTCACCTTTCACCGGAACAAACAAAAATGCTGGTATGGTCCTGATATTAAACGCAGCTGAAAGGTCTTTGTTTTCATCTACATTGACTTTATAGAAAATTACCTTGCCTTTGTATTCTTTGGCTACTTCGGCAAGTATTGGGCCTGCGGTTTTACAGGGCGCACACCAGTCAGCGTAAAAATCAATTACACAGGGCTTATCGCCCAGGTATTTGAATTCCATCGGGCTTTCAGTATAGTTCCATACTTTTTCCTTGAAGGTGGCATCATCAATCACAATTACATCAGATCCTTCTTCTGTTTTTGAACCTTCATTACCGGTTCCGTTTTGCCTGTTGCATGATACAATTGCCAAAGCCATCAACATCAGTGCAATAAAATGAATTTTATGTTTCATAATTTAATTTTTTCGGGTGCAAAGATAAGAATAATTTTAATTTTAAAGCGCTTTAATAACACTTTTGCTATCTTTGCAAAAATTATTCCACAAATTTGTTTTTAGTTCAATTGACTTTTTGTCAGGATTATGTCAGTAAAAATTTTTAAAAATATTGAAATTGAGGAGTTTGAATCCAGATTTAGTGACGAGAGCCATTGTCTGGAATTTCTGGCAAGCGAAAAATGGCAGGAGGGTTATACCTGCCGCAAATGTGGAAACACGAATTATTGTAAAGGCAAGACACCTCATTCACGCCGTTGCACCCGTTGCAAGCATGATGAATCTGCTTCTGCCCATACCATGTTTCACCGTTGCCATCTGCCGCTGACTGAAGCTTTCCGCCTCGCATACATGGTTTGTAACCAGCCCGATATGTCAAGTTATGGCCTGTCGAGGCAATTTGAGGTTCGTCAGATGACCTGCTGGAAACTGAAGAAAAAAATTGAAGAGTGCCTTAAGAATGGTGAAGAACAAAAACGGGAACAACTAACAGTGAAAAGTTAAAAGTCAGAGAATTGTTAATTGACATACATCATATAATCAATCGCTTCAGCATCACTCACGGTGGTTTCGACAGGCTCAACCACCGTAAGAGATCACAACATTTCATCACTTATTATTTCTTCACAAACTTACCAATAGCAGTTCCATGTATGCCACTTGCATGAAGCAGGTAAAAGCCTGGTTTAAGCGTATGAATATCAATTTCGGGTAATCTGTCAGTTTCTGGAATTATGGTTTCCTTGAGTAGCTCATGTCCGCTGATATCGGTAACACGAATCTCAATGGGCGTGGTTTCAATCCCCTTATAGTTGAGATAAATCGAATTATCAGCCGGGACAGGAAAAAGTTTTAATTCGCTTCCTGTTCTTCCGTCAAAGCTGGTTCCGGTCATATAGGTTTCCCAGTAAGCCTCCCAACCATCGTTGCGCACGCTGCCGTTGGTGTTGAAGGTTATAAACAGCTTTCCGGAGGCTGACAGCACCGGATCAGGAAGATCTGCAGGGTCATAGTTTCCGGAGTATTCAGCCAACAATGCACCGGTTCCGAAATCATATATTTTCACTTTATCCATATCCGGTTCAGTGTTGAATTTTGTAAAATACAATGCAACAGCATCAGCCCCAGTAGGTAATATTTTCCAAAGGCAAACGCTGCTGTTGTAATAACTGAAAGTACCACTGCCATCCGAAATAATCCCGTCAGCCCCGGTATAGGTGGTTGTTCCATAGCACCATATAGGTTTTTCTGTTGTGTATGTAGCCATAAACCCGGGCCCAGAAACAGTATTGTCAGTTGTAAAGGTTACAAACATTTTGTTTCCGGTGGATGTTACCGAAACCGGGATATTGCTTCCTGAATAGCTTGCAAGCAGGGGTGAAGCAGCATCAGCACCGTCATACACTTTCACCACGTCGGTGCCTTGTGTGTTGAATTTGCTGAATTGCAGACTGATATTTGTTACCGAATCCATTTCATTTTGTGGGTCAATCAGCCATGAACAGGTATTTCCATTCTGATAATTTTTTCGTGGTCCGCTTCCGTCTTCAATCGAACCTACAGTATTCTGAATAGTTTGATTTCCTGCGCAATAAACAGGATAAGTGTAATTTATAGTGTCAGGATGGCAGTTGATAATAACTTCCTGTGCAAGGTTAAAGTTGTTGCCTCCGGGTGTCAGGTTATTGGTATAAAAGTAACCGTTAGATTGACCGCCCCAGCCAAAATTAAAATGGAAATAATCTGAACCCTGGTACCCGTCGCATACAAAAGCATGACCATTGATATTGGGAACTGACCAGCCTGCATAGTACATGGGCATTTTGCGGTCGAGATGGGCAAGCAACACACTGTCCCAGTTCAGGTTGGTGCTGTCACGGTAAAGGTATTGCGTTTCGGGGGCGTATTTAAAAAAGGTTCTCAAAGCGTATGCAGCCTTATGGTTGTACATGCCGGAACCATCGGGCCCATACACCAAATCGCATGAAACACCAAGATGGTAAAGCAATTGGGCGATGGCGGAATCGCTGTCTGAAATACTGTTCGTCATTTCATTCCAATTATAGGTTGAATTGCCAAAATCTGCCGAAAGGGTTCCATAAGGTTCCTGAACGTATGAATAAGAACCGGTTCCGGTCTGGGGCCAGCGGTAATAATACATCAGCATGCCCATGGCCGTAGGCACACAGCCCGCATAGCAATGTCCGTGAGGACCTGCAGGATCGGCAGGGCACATTTCATTGTACGGCCAGTCCTGATTCCAGTTGGCCACAGTAAGCGGTTCTACTGATTTGGCATTAAATGTTTTAAGCTGATTGGGATCAGTGGTAAGCAGGCGCTGCCACAATGCATCAACGCCTTCAAAAGCAGCAGTTTTGGCCTGTATGGCATATTCAGCCTGCCTGATATACTGATTGTTCCAGGCCCTGAAGTTTTCGGGTTGTATATCCTTGTTAAACCAGCTTTCGAAACTATATCCTGCCACCGGCACCAGATTTCTGGCGGCTGAAACCAATACAAATCCCTTGGGGTAGAAGTTTACAGCATACTGGGCCGGATGCTGAGCGTCACCGTTTGCTATAATTTCCTTGATGCTTATATCCTGATAATGAATAGTATATTGCTGATTTAGGCGTTCATAGTACCAGTTGTGCGCCACCCTTGCGGCCTCATCGGGCGTTATGGTTTGTGATTGTAAGCTGATGACAAACATCAGGCAGATAGCGGTTAGTATGCTGCTTTTCATGGGAATAATGAATTGGTCAGAGAATTTTGGAATTGACAAATTTAGATAAAATAGTTTTTGTGTTTAAAACAAAATGAAAGGGTATCATATAAGTACCGGGGGCTGTGCCCATAAATACAATATTTATTATATCACATGACAAAATATTATCCGTAAAACTTTGATATTAAATTATATAACAGCCAAGGGTTTTGTTCGGTTTTTTTTCTCCTGATATAGTTGATTTTGCCTGAATCGTTGTATATTTGTAGAAGTTAAGCAAAACTGCGACCAATGAATATCCTTCAATCGAATTCCAAAATATAAGTACGGTTGCATTTGCATAATAGTAAAAGCCAATTCTAAGAGTGATTTGCCATTTCATCTTTTAAAAACTTTGCTATGAACATGCATGATAAATCCAAAGAAGAACTTATCAATGAGTTAGAGGAGTTGCAGAAGGCGCATAATTCCTTAAAAGCTGCAATTGAAATGGATTTGCTTGACCACAAACAAACTGAATTGGCGTTGAAAGCCAGCGAAGAGCGGTTTCAGCTTTTATTCAATAAAGCGCCGCTTGGCTATCAATCGCTCGATTTTGATGGTAATTTTATTGAAGTAAACCAGCAATGGCTCGATACATTGGGTTATGAACGTGAAGAGGTTATTGGCAAATGGTTTGGCGATTTTCTTTCACCGGATTTTAAAGATGGATTCCGAAAACGCTTTCCGATTTTTAAAGAACAGGGCAAAATCCACAGCGAGTTTGAAATGATTCATAAAAAAGGTTCAGTCTTGTTAATTGCTTTCGATGGCCGGATTGGTTATGATTTAAATGGCGATTTTAAGCAAACACATTGCATTTTGCAGGACGTTACAGTGCGCAGGCAGGCGGAAGAAAAGATAAAAGAAAGTGAAGAACTGTTCAAACAAGTCTTTGAATCGTCAAACGTGGGT